>CALLJA010000610.1 GCA_938008865.1 uncultured Anaerolineales bacterium | reverse complement strand
TTCTTTGAGGGAACACAAACCCTATTTTCTTCCATTCCCCGCCCCCAGCACATGGGGGGATTCCCTACTTTGTCCAGACGAAAATGAAAGGTCGCCGCCCTCGATGAGCGTCAAGCCTGCCGCAGGGTAATTTTGCCCATTATAATGGTCTCGATGATCCTCTACGACTTATGCCTGCCCTGGTATTGGGAATACGACGATGCCTTCGTCGGGATGGTCGAGCGCGCCTGCGTTGCGCAAGGCAAGACGCTCTGGCAGGTGACCCCCACCAACCTGCTGGAGGCCATCACCGCGCTCTACCGGGGCGAGGTCAACTTCCGCACCCTGCTCGACCGCGCCCAGGGCGACATCCGCTTCGAGCCGGTCAACCGCTGGGCCCGGGAGTATGGCGCGCGGCGCATCAATCCCAGCGAGCTTTCGCTCTGGTCCGAGGACAAAGCCACCATGCACCTCGAATTGATCGAGGCGGGCCTGAACACGCCCTATACGATCCTGCTGGCGCCCTTCGTCGAGCAGCCAGTCGTTGCCCCGCTGGACCTCTCTCCGCTGGGAGCGCGCTTCGTCATCAAACCGTCCAATGGGGGCGGGGGCGAGGGCGTCATCCTGGGCGCGGAGTCTCTCGAGCAGGTGCTGCGCGCGCGCACCGAATTCCCCACGCACAAGTACCTGATCCAGGCCATCGTCCAGCCGCGCCTGCTCGACGGGCGCGTGGCCTGGTTCCGCTGTTTCTATGCGGCGGGCGAGGCCTTCCCGTGCTGGTGGCACCCCGAGACGCACGTCTACGCGCTGGTCAGCGCCGAGGATGAGTCCCGTCACGGCCTGGCTCCCCTGCGCAGCCTGACAAAGCGCATCGCCGCCATCTGCAAACTCGACTGGTTCTCGACCGAGATCGCCCTGGCCGAGAATTTCGTGGTGGTGGATTACGTCAACGACGGCATCGATACCCGCATCCAATCCCGCGCCGCCGACGGCGTGCCCGACGAGGTGATGCAGCAGATCGCCGAGCGCCTGGTGGGATTGGCCTGATCCTTATTGCGGACTGAAATCCGCACTCATTTTTTATTTGGAGGAACCATGACCCGTGCCCGCGATTTGGGAATTCCACTGGAGGGGACGCCTGGTCCGCTCAACGCCATCACCGACATCCCAGGCCTGACCGTGGGGTTTGCCACCGTCATCAAGGGCCACTCGGCCCGAACGGGCGTCACCGTCCTCCACCCGCGTGGCGGGACGAATCACGATCCCGTCTTTGCGGGGACCTTTGCCTTCAATGGCAACGGCGAGATGACGGGCGCGGCCTGGGTGGACGAGGGCGGCCTGCTCGAAGGTCCCATCGGCCTGACCAACACCCACAGCGTGGGCATCGTGCGCGACACCATCATCCAGTGGCAGGCCAGCCAGGATGCCTTCTTCCAGAAATGGTCCTGCCCCGTGGTGGCCGAGACCGCCGACGGCTGGCTGAACGACATGAACCAATTCCACGTGGAGCCTGAGCATGTGCTGGCGGCGCTGGCTTCGGCGCAGGGCGGGGCGCTGCCCGAGGGCAACGTCGGCGGCGGGACGGGCATGATCTGTTACGAGTTCAAGGGCGGCACGGGCACCTCCTCGCGCAAATTGCCCGAGCGGCTGGGCGGCTGGACGGTCGGCGCGCTGGTGCAGGCCAATTTTGGCCGCCGCTACCAGCTGACGGTGGCGGGCGTGCCCGTCGGGTATCACCTGACCGAGGATGCGCCCTTCACCAACGGCGAGAATCCGCTGGCCGAGCAGGGTTCGCTGATCGTGGTCCTCGCCACCGACGCGCCGCTGCTCCCGCACCAACTGCGGCGCATCGCCTGCCGCGCCACGCTCGGCATGGCCCGCACGGGCAGCCTGGGCGGCAACGGCAGCGGCGACATCTTCCTGGCCTTCTCCACGGCCAACCCGGGCGCGGCCCACGGCGGCGAGGACGGTCTGGCTACGCTCCAGGCCCTCTCCAACGACAAGATCGACCCGCTGTTTGCGGCTGCTGTCTATGCCACCGAGGAGGCCATCCTGAACGCGATGGTCGCCGCCGAGACCATGACCGGCAGGGACGGTATCACGGTCAAGGCGCTGCCGCACGAGCGGCTGCGCGAGTTATTGAAAAAATACGGCAGATGAATCCGTAGGGGCGCGGCAGGGTGACCTGGTGTCATGGTTGTACGCGCCTCGATGATCATCCGACACAACAAAATTGAGCCAATTCCGTATATTTTGTAGTTTTCATTTCAGGAGGCTGGCATGACCCATATTCTGGAGGTCAAAGACCTCGTCAAACATTATGGCGATTT
>CALLJA010000609.1 GCA_938008865.1 uncultured Anaerolineales bacterium | reverse complement strand
TGGACGGCGCTCACGCCCTCCACGCCCTTCGAGGCCATCTGGGGCTTCGACAAGGCCCAAAACTGGGACGAGTTTCGCGCCGCCGCCAGCAACTTCCACGTACCCGCGCAGAACCTGCTCTACGCCGACGTGGACGGCAACATCGGCTACCAGATGCCTGGCGACGTGCCGATCCGCAAGAACGGCGATGGCCGCTTCCCCGTGCCTGGCTGGAACAGCGAATACGACTGGACAGGTTACATTCCCTTCGAGGAACAGCCCTACACCTTCAACCCCGCCGAGGGCTACATTGTCACCGCCAACAACCGCGTCCCGCCGCGTGATTATCCTTACATAGTCACTTCAGATTGGGACTACGGCTTCCGCGCCAACCGCATCGTCGAGATGATCCAGAACGCGCCTGGCAAGATTGACATTGCCTACATCCAGAAGATGCACGGCGACGCCTATGACGCCAGCGCCGCGGCGCTGGTCCCCACGCTAATGCAGGTCAAGCTGAGCGACTCCCACGTGGACGAGGTCCGCCAGTTGTTCGACGGCTGGGATTATCAGGCCACGGCCGACTCCGCGCCTGCCGCGCTGTACGCCGCCTTCTGGACCCACCTGCTGGCCGACACCTTCAACGACGACCTGCCCGAGCGCTACTGGCCGACGGGCGGTGATCAGTACTTCGAGATCACCCGCCACATCGTGGCCGACAACACCAACGCCTGGTGGGACGACCAGTCCACTGCCGACAAGGTCGAGACCCGCGATGACATCTTCGCCAAAGCCATCGCCGAGGCTGTAACCGAGATGGAAAAGACCCTCGGCAAGGACCCGTCCAGATGGAAATGGGGTGACCTGCACACCGCCACCTTCCGCAACGGGACCCTGGGCGAATCGGGCATCAGCCTGATCGAAGACCTCTTCAACCGCGGACCCTTCCCCACAGGCGGCGGCAAGTCCATCGTCAACGCCACGGGCTGGGACAGCACCGAAGGCTATTTCGTAGACTGGCTGCCGTCCATGCGCATGATCGTGGACCTGAGCAACCTGAACAACTCGCTCACCGTCCATACCACAGGACAGTCGGGCCATGCCTATAGCGAGCATTACGCCGACATGGCTCCGCTGTGGGCCAGCGTGCAGTATTACCCAATGTGGTGGGACCAGCCATCCGC
>CALLJA010000608.1 GCA_938008865.1 uncultured Anaerolineales bacterium | reverse complement strand
AAAACCCGCCGCAAGCGGAATCAGTTCGAGGGTCGCGGACTTTGCCGCGGACTCCACCATGGGGGCGACATATTGGGGGTAGCGGGCGTACTTCGCAAGATACGCCGCATCCACCCGCCGATTGACCTCGGGGTCGGACTCTTCCACGAAGGCGACATCCTTCTCCACGCCGCCCGCGCGGATGCGCCCCTGATGCTGCGTTTGAGCGCCGCGGAACCAGGGCGAGGTGCGCCCCTTGTAGGCGCGGACGTAGATGCACCCGTCCACGCACACCACCCACATGATGACGGGACGGCGCAGCGCGCCATCGCGCCGCAGCGAGGCCAGCGTCAGTTCCTCGGCGTTTTCGATCTGATCAAGCTCTGCGCTCGTCCATGCGGTCATAAGATTCTCCTGTTCTCCGTTCTTGCAAGATAGTCTATCACCTGGAGTCGACTCCAGGTCAAGGGTTGAGAAAAATCTCGTTGATTATGGTAAAACTGCAAGGCAAATTGTAAATATTGGAGGCCCTGCATGGATATCGAAACATTGCGACAATGGGTTGCCCAGCGCGACTCGTTCAGCGTTTTGGAAACGGTGGACATCTTCACTGGCGAAAGAAAGATTCTCAAAGAGTTCGATTACGTCATCGAAGCGCCCAACTGGACGCGCGACGGCCGCCTGGTCTACAACAGCCGCGGGCGCATCTTCACCTACGAGCTGACCAGCGGCGAGGTCAAACAGGTCGACACGGGCTTTGCCATCGACTGCAACAACGATCACGTGCTCTCGCCCGACCACACGCAGCTGGCAGTCAGCCACTTCACGAACGAGGACGCAACCTCGCGCATCTACATCCTGCCGCTCACGGGCGGCGCACCACGCCTGGTAACGGAATCAGGCCCCAGCTATCTGCACGGCTGGTCGCCCGACGGCGCGCGACTGGCCTACTGCGCCGAGCGCGGCGGACAATACGACATCTACGCCATCTCCGCCTACGGCGGCGCGGAAACCCAGCTCACCAACCTGCCTGGCCTGGACGACGGTCCCGAGTACTCGCCCGATGGCAAGCACATCTGGTTCAACTCGGTGCGCACGGGCCTGATGCAGGTCTGGCGCATGGAGGCGGATGGCTCGAACCCGACCTACATGGTCAAGGAGGAGTCCAACTGCTGGTTCCCGCACGTCTCGCCCGACGGCCA
>CALLJA010000607.1 GCA_938008865.1 uncultured Anaerolineales bacterium | reverse complement strand
TGGAACTCAGATTTC
This sequence comes from uncultured Anaerolineales bacterium, assembly GCA_938008865.1. GTDB lineage: Bacteria > Chloroflexota > Anaerolineae > Anaerolineales > Villigracilaceae > JACPVF01. Next base: position 2,045 of record CALLJA010000607.1, on the reverse strand, counting down.
AGGGCTCGAACTCGTTTCAACCCTGACATCCGATGTCTAATCGGAAACCAAACTCTCAAAAGGAGATTACGACAATGCCCGTAGATGTTTCCATGATTGCTTTAGGTATGGTTGAGACCAAGGGTCTCGTCGGCGCGATCGAAGCCGCCGATGCCATGGTCAAGGCCGCGAACGTGACCCTGATCGGCAGCGAGTATGTCGGTGGTGGGTACGTGACCGTGATGGTGCGCGGTGACGTGGGCGCCGTCAAGGCTGCCACGGACGCTGGCGCCGCCGCTGCCAAGCGCGTTGGCGAACTGGCCTCGGTCCATGTGATCCCGCGCCCGCACGCCGACGTCGAGATGATCCTGCCCCAGAACAGCAAGGGCTCCTTCGGCGGACGCAACAAAGAGAAGTAGTCCGTAGCACGTAAAACGGAATACGTCTTCGATGCCGCGTCAACTGTTCACGGCCGACGATATTCGCCGCCTGGCGCGCGAGCGTTCCAACACGCTGGTGCTCGGCCAGGGCGATATCATCACGCCCGAGGCGACCGATGTCGCGTACGCTCTGGGCGTGAATGTGATTCGCGGCACGGAATCAGGCTCAACGTCGAAACCGATGCCCATCCCGCCGAGTCTGCCCCCGCTGAAAGTCGTGCGTGGGGCAGGGGTCCAGTTGGACCCGTTCCTCGAAGGGCCAGCCACCCCAGGCACGAACGTCCGCCTGAAGGATGTGGTGGTCACCCAGGACCGCTCGCCGATGGGCGCAGGCTACATGTCGCTCGACAAGGGCGAGATGGTCTGGACGCTGACCTATGACGAGATCGACATCGTGCTCGAAGGCGAACTGGTCATCACACGCGGAACGGAACAGGTGCGCGGCGGCCCAGGGGATACGATCTACATTCCCAAAGGCTCGAGCATCACGTTCGGGACGCCCAGTCACACGCGTTTTGTGTATGTGGTCTTCCCCGTCAACTGGAACGAGAAATGACGATCATCACCGAGAGCGAACTGCGCGAACTCTGGCAGAACGGGCGCGGGCGCATCCCTGCCTTTCCGCCCGATGCGCGCTTCTCGGATTCGGCACGCGAGTTTTTGCGTGAGCATAAGATCCAGTTTCAAACCTCCAGCGAAACGGCGTCTGCGGATTGGAACAAGCCTGGGACGTTTCCCGTTGTCTTGAGCGGACCTGTGCCTGTCTGCTCCGAATGCGGACAACCGATCAAGCACAAGCCCGAGCACATGACCCAGCTCGATGCGGGTCACTTCGCCCCGAAGACCACCCCCAGGCTGGTCCTGCGCGGACGGGTCGACTCGCTGCATGCGTTTATCATGTTGGCGGCCTCCAAGGCGCGCGGATTCGGCATGATCGCGCTGGCAGGTCATCTCGACACGCTGGCTGCGTATTGCCGCGAGATCATGAGCGCAGAGTACAATATGCGCCCCGTCGCGCCCTTGACCTTGTTGGGCAAGAGCGAAGAAGAGTTGCACCAGATCTCGCACTGGCCCGACCGTCATCTCGGAATCCAGCACATTGTGCCAGGGCCTGAAGACCATGAAATGCTGCACTGGCTGAACGTCCTGCGTACCCAGGCGCGTGAAGTGGAAGTGGTCGCGCTGGAAGCAGGCCCGATCGCCAATTTGCCCAAGGCATTCAACCGCTTTTCGTCTGCGGTGTATGTGCTGGAATTGTATTGGAAAGCAGGAAAGTTGTAACTTCCCCTCCCGTCATTGCGAGGGCGATAGCCCGAAGCAATCTCCTCTCCTTACAACTAGGATGAGACTGCTTCGCAAAGAACGCTTGCAGTGACGAATAATATCTATGAACCCTCACCTCTCTGACCTTCTCACTCGCACGGACGCGGTCATGTCTGGAGCCAATGGCTGGCATCCTGACCCTGACCTGTTGTCTCCCAATGGCATGTATCGCGGCACTGTCCATGTGGGCGTGGACCTGGGCACGGCGTACACCGTGTTGGTGGTGTTGGACGAGAACTACCAGCCCATCGCAGGCGAGTATCAGTTCGCGCAGGTGACGCGCGACGGCCTGGTGGTGGACTT
>CALLJA010000606.1 GCA_938008865.1 uncultured Anaerolineales bacterium | reverse complement strand
GACCTGTTCCTGCCGCAGTTCATGGACCGCCGTCCGTACACGGAATGGGAAACGAAGAAGGACGACGCCCGCGACTGGGCGCTGAACAAAGCCCGCAAGCTGCTGGCTGAACATCAGCCCGATCCGCTGGATGAAAAACTGGCCGCCGAATTGGAACGCATCATCGAGATGGAAGAGAAGGCGCTCGTTTAATCGTGGTGCAGGATGGTATCCTGCACGCTCTCCATCGAATCAAAAACCCGCTTCGGGCCTGGACCTAAAGCGGGTTCCGTTTTCAGAGGAGAGTCGGCTCCTTTGGCGGGGGCGGGTCGCAATCCACGGCGCGGGTAAGGACTATTGGCCTGGTTTTGTCCACTAGCTATGAAACGCTTGAATTTGGCTCTCATCCTGCTGCTTACAGCTTGCGCCCCGCCCGCGCCTATCGTCTTGACCACTGAACCGACTCACACTTTTACCCCTTCCCCCGTCCCCAGTGGAACGCCCCTCCCGACGGAGACGCCCATTCCCACCGCCACGCCGTTCCAGCATCCAATGGCCATCGAGACTCTGCGGCAGGGTTCCTACCCTGGCAGTGACATCGTCCTCGAAAAGGAATTGGAACGCGGCGCCAATTATCGTCGTTATTACGCCTATTATCTTTCCGAGGGGCTGAAGATCTACGGTCTGCTGACCATCCCCGACGGGGAGATGCCCGTAGGCGGCTGGCCTGCCATCGTGTTCAACCACGGTTACATCCCACCCGAGATCTACAAGACCACCGAGCGTTACATCGCCTATGTGGACAAGATCGCGCGCAGCGGCTACATCGTCTTCCGCATCGATTATCGCGGGCATGACCAGTCTGAGGGTGAAGCCACGGGCGCATACGGCAACCCAGACTACCTGATGGATGTGATGAACGCGGTGGCCTCGATCCAGAAATTCCCGCAGGCCAACCCGGAGAAGATTGGCATGTGGGGCCATTCGATGGGCGGATTCTTGACCCTGCGCGCGATGGTCATTTCGAAGGATATCAAGGCTGGCGTGATCTGGGCGGGCGTGGTCGGCTCGTATCCCGACCTGGTCTACAACTGGCGGCGGACCGGCGCGGCGGTCACGCCATCCCCCAGTTCGCAGGGGCGCGGCTGGCGCACAAGTTGGCTCGAACAATATGGCACCCCAGAGCAGAATCCCGCCTTCTGGAATGCCGTCTCGGCCAACTCGTACCTGACCGACCTCTCGGGGCCGATCCAACTTCACCACGGCACTGCCGATGAGGATGTCCCTGTGGCATTTTCCGAGGCGCTGTATGGACAGATCCGCGCGGCGGGGCAATATGCCGAACTTTACACCTATCCAGGCGACAATCACAACATCTTTGCCTCGTTCGACACGGCCATGACCCAAACGATCGCATTCTATGATGCCTATCTAAAATAACTACACGAAACCTGATTTTGTAGCGCCGACTCGGTTGGCGCTTTTTTCTTGAGTTTTCCAAAACGTTTTGGTAAAATCATCCCCATGCCAACCATCCGCGATGTCGCCAAGACGCTCAATCTCTCCATTACCACCGTTTCGCGCGCGTTGGACGGGTACGACGATGTTTCCAAGGAGACCCGTCAGCGCGTGATCGAAACGGCACAGGCGATGGGTTATGTGCCCAACCGTGCCGCCCGTCAGTTACGCCGTCAGCGGACGGATACCATCGGCTACATTGTCCCTGCCAAAAAACCGCAATTTGCAGACCCTTTCTTCGCAGAATTCGTCGCGGGGCTGGGCGACGAAGCCGCCAGCGCCAACTACGACCTGCTGGTCTCCACTGCCCCGCCAGACTCACCAGAGGAACAAACGATATACCGCCGCTGGGTGCAAGGCGGCAAAGTGGACGGCGTGGTGATTAACCGCACCCGTCTGAACGACTGGCGCGTGAATTTCCTACGGGAGAAAAAAATCCCGTTCACCTGCCTGGAACGGTCGCTCGACCAGGGCGAAGAGTTCCTGGGGGTGGAGACCGACATCCAAGATGGTTACCAAGAATTGCTTGGGCATTTAACGGCGCAAGGTCACAGCCGCATCGCCTTTATCGGCGCGGATGCCAGCCTCAAGGTCCAGTACGACCGATTGCGGGCCTTCCAACAGGCACTGACCAGCCTCGGAATCCAGCCACAGGCCCATCTGGTCATTGAAGGCGACCTGACACCGGAGGGTGGCTATCAGGCCATGCTCCATCTGCTGGCGCTCGACCAGCCGCCCAGCGCGGTGGTGTGTGTCAACGACCTGACAGCCATCGGCGCCATCCATGCCGCGCACGATAACCACTGCGTGATCGGCCGCGACCTCGCCATCGCGGGCTTCGACGGCGTCGCGGATTCGGCCCACACTCAGCCGCCGCTGACCACGCTCGACCAACCCGTCTATGCCATCGCGCGGACGCTGGCGCGGCTGTTGTTACAAGCCATCGCGCGCGAAGAGATATGTCAGCGCGTCATCACCATCAAACCCAACCTGCTCATCCGCGCATCGTCTGGAGGGAAAAGATGATCTGGATCGAACTGCTCGTTTGCGCAGCCCTGCTCGTCTGGGCCGCCACTTATCTTTCGAAATACGGCGACATTCTGTCCGAGAAGACAGGCTTGGGGCGGGCCTGGATCGGCGCCATCCTGATCGCGGGCGTCACGTCCCTGCCCGAACTAGCCTCGGGCGTCTCGGCCGTGGCCTGGCTGAAAGCTCCCAACCTGGCGGCGGGCGCCGTGCTGGGAAGCTGCCTGTTCAACCTGGCGCTGATCGCCGTGATGGACCTGGCCTATCAGCCCGGGCGGGTGCTGGCCAAGGCCCAGGATGTGCACATCCTCTCGGGCGGACTGGGCATCCTGCTGCTGGGGCTGGTCGCCATGGGAATCCTGGTCGGCGATGGATTAAATCATTTCGGCCTGTTGGGGGTCAGTTTCCTCAGCCTGGGCATCCTGGCGCTTTACCTGATCGGCGCGCGGATGATCGCCCGCCTCGAACAACAGCGCGTGGCCGAGGTGCTGGAGCAGGAGGCTAGGGAACAGAACTACGGTCAGGTCACGGCGCGCAAGGCCTACATCGTTTTCATCCTGAATGCGGTGGTGGTGGTGGTGCTGGGCATCTGGCTCTCCAGTATCGGCGACCGTCTCGCGGCCACCACGGGCCTCTCGCGCAGTTTCGTCGGGAACCTTTTCCTGGCCGCCACCACTTCCCTGCCTGAGATCGCCGCCAGCCTGGCCGCCATCCGCATGGCCGCCATCGACCTGGCCATTGGCAACGTGCTGGGCAGCAACCTGTTCAACATCGTCCTGTTCACGGTATACGACGTCGCCGATGGGCGTGCCAACTTTTGGACCTCCCTGAACAACGCCAACGCCTTCGCCGCCGTGATGACCATGATGATGACGGGCGTGGTCATCATCAGCCTGATGTATCGCGCTTCGCCGCGCCTGCCCTATCGCCTCTCCTGGGATGGATTGGCGCTGGTGTCCATGTACCTGGCTTCGATCGCGGTGCTATATTGGTTGAGCTGATTGTTCTTGAATCGAACATGAAAGATGATACCCCTGTCCGCCCTCCATAACTCATCCAAGGAAAACATACCATGGATGCCCTGAACCAACTCTTTCAGTCCAATCCGTTTGCCTTGCCGCTGTTCATCTTCATCGCCCGCATCATGGACGTCAGCCTGGGCACGCTGCGCATCATCTCGCTCTCGCGTGGACGCAAATACCTCGCGCCCATCCTCGGCTTCTTCGAGGTCTTCATCTGGGTGGTGGCCATCAGTCAATTGGTGCGCAATCTGACGCATATTTCAGGATACCTGGCCTATGCCGCAGGCTTCGCCGCGGGAAACTACATCGGCATGTGGCTGGAGGAAAAACTGGCCATGGGCATGCTGACTTTGCGCATCTTCGCCGTGCGGGAGGGTCCCGACCTGTCGAAGCGGCTGGCCGCCGCGGGCTTCGGCGTGACCACGCTCCCGGGTCACGGGGCCGAGTCGCAGGTCGAGGTGCTGTTCGTCATCATCCATCGCCGTGACCTGGACCAGGTCGTGCAGATCATCCGCGAGGTCAACCCCAAGATCTTCTATTCCGTCGAAGAGGTGCGCGCCTCCAACCAGGGCGTCTTCCCTGCCCAAAGCAAGGGAACCCAACGATATAGTCAATTCTTCAATTGGGCAAAACGAAAATAGCCAGAAAGGAATCACATGTGCGGATTTGTCGGATGTCATCCGAGTCACCAACCACAATTGATCGAACAGGCCATTCAGCGGATCGCCTACCGCGGGCCTGATGAACAGGGGGTGACGTCCACGCCGATGGGCACACTGGGACATGCCAGGCTGTCCATTGTGGACGTGGCCGACAGCCACCAACCCATGAGCGACGGTCCACGCTGGATCGTGTTCAACGGCGAGATCTACAACTTTCAATCCCTGCGCAAGACCCTGCCCCCTCCGTGGAAAACCCACGGCGACACCGAAGTGGTGTTGAAGCTGTTCGCCCAGAATGGTCCGCGCGCCGTCACCCAACTCGATGGCATGTTCGCCTTTGTCATCCTCGATGAAGGCGTCTGCCTGGCGCGCGACCCATTGGGCATCAAGCCGCTGTACTTTGTGTGCAACGGCTCCACGTTGTACTTTGCCTCCGAGGCCAAGGCGTTGATGGATTTTGGCGGGGAGATTATCGAGTTCCCCGCAGGCCACACCTGGGATGGAGCCGACCACTGGGAGCGCTTCTTCAACCCGTTCGACATCCAGATCGATGAGTCGCTCCGCGAAGGCGCAGACCTGGACGAACACATCCGTTCGACCTTGCGGCGGGCCGTCCAAAAGCGGCTGATCGCCGACCCTGAAATCCCCGTGGGCGTCAGTCTCTCGGGCGGGCTCGACAGCAGCCTGATCGCCGCCCTGGCACGCGAAGGTCGCGACGTGTTGGACACCTTCGTCGTGGGCATGGCGGGCAGCGAGGACATCGTCCGCTCCGAGGAGGTGGCGCGCGCGCTCGGCACCCGCCATCACATCTACCGCTATGATTTCCCCGAAATGCTGCAAGTGCTGCCCGAGGTCATCTATCACCTCGAATCCTTCGACGCCGCGCTGGTACGCAGCGCCATCCCCAACTACTTCCTGGCGCGGCTGGCGGGACAGCACGTCAAGGTCATGCTGACAGGCGAGGGTGCCGACGAACTCTTCGGCGGATATGCCTACCTGCGGGGTGTGACCGATCCCGTCCATTTTCAGCGCGAACTATGCCTGACCCTGGACGCCCTGCACAACACCAACCTGCAACGCACCGACCGCATGACCATGGCACACGGTATCGAAGGCCGCGTCCCCTTCCTGGACCTGGAGATGGTGCGCCTGGCCCTGAGCATTCCCCCCGCCCTGAAATTCCACGACGAGGTCATCCCCGAGAAATGGCTGTTGCGGCGCGCCTTCAAGGGGTACCTGCCCGACTCGATCCTG
>CALLJA010000605.1 GCA_938008865.1 uncultured Anaerolineales bacterium | reverse complement strand
TGTATAAACACAGGACCCATCCGAAGGTTCTCAACACAGACTGCGCGAACTTCCCTTTCTGCACAATCTATGAATGTTTTTTTGCTCTTTCACGAGAGCGGTCATAAAGTATCGGCTCTGCCGTTTTTTAACGGGAAAGGACCTCACCACAAAGGGCACAAAGTACACAAAGAGGTAAAAAACTTGATTGCTCGCACTTTTTCCTTTGTGACCGTCGTGTCCTTTGTATTTGAAAAAGGTTTCCCGTTCATTACGGGAGACCCAAAATATCAAGGGACCAGTCTGGGGACTGGTCCCTTTCCAAACTCGTCGAAACCGCGAACTACTTCTCTTCGGGCTGAACAGGTTTCTCCTGGGGTTTGACGGTCTTCTTGTTCAGCTTTTCCTTCAACTTCTCTTCCTTCTTTTTCTTCTTCGCGATCTCCCTCTGACGTTTCTCGTAGTTGTAATTTACCTTGGCCAACGGATCCTCCTTTCGGGTCGTCTCCCTGAAAACGGATGAAATATCTCCCCAGTCGACTTTGCCATTATAGCATCCCGGTGCGCCGTCCCGTGACCAACATCCCATCGAAGGCCCCAGCCGCGGTGATACAATCGCCGCATGGGCATCCTCTATCTCGTCGCCACCCCCATCGGGAATCTCGAAGACCTCTCGCCGCGCGCCGTGCGTATTCTGCGCGAATCCGTGCTGATCGCCGCCGAAGATACGCGTCACACGGGCAGCCTGCTCAAGCATTTCGGCATCGCCACACCGCTGACCAGTTACTTCGAACACAATAAACTGACCAAGCAGGATTATGTGCTTGGAAAGTTGTCCGAAGGCGACGTGGCCCTCGTCTCGGATGCGGGCACGCCCGCCATCAACGACCCTGGCTACGAGCTGGTGCGCGCCGCCCTGGCAGCCGGCTTCGACGTTCGGCCTGTCCCTGGACCCTCGGCCCCCATCTCCGCCCTGACCGTCTCCGGCCTGCCCACGGACGCGTTCCTGTATCTTGGCTATCTTCCGCACAAATCGGGCGAGCGCATCAAAAAAGTTGGGCAGGTTGCCAACCTGCCGTACACCCTGATCTATCTCGAAACCCCGCACCGCCTGCTCGACTCGCTTACGGACCTGCTGTCCGTGCTGGGCGACCGCCGCATCTCCATCTCTCGCGAGCTGACCAAACTCTACGAAGAGACCTGGCGCGGAACGATCCGCGGCGCCATCGAATATTTCACGGCCAAAGAGCCGCGCGGAGAGTTTACATTGGTGGTCGAAGGCCAGCAGACGGTGGACGGCGGACG
>CALLJA010000604.1 GCA_938008865.1 uncultured Anaerolineales bacterium | reverse complement strand
TAGGTCGGCGCACAGACGATATCGTAGTATTCCAACTCAGTGGACTTATTCTGCTGGGCGTAGGCCGCGGCCTGTTCGCCAACCTGCATGACCGTGTCGATGTGGGCGCGGGCATCCACGTCCCAGTAGCGTGGCAGAACCATCAGCGGGTCGCCCACGGCACCCTCAGGGATGTAGGACGGGCGCTGCGGATCCGCCTGGTCTGCCAGCGGCACCCAGTTGAACATCACGGGGCCGCGCGGGTTGACGGTGAACCCCAGGCGGTACCCCACCTGGCGCGCGATCTGCGCGGCGCGCGGCGTGAAACTGCCGCCCGGCCAGATATACGCGATGGGGGTCTTACCCAGGTAGGCCTGGAAGTTGGTGATCGCGCCCTGCAGTTCGCTGAGCATGTATTCCTCGGTCGAATCGCCGGTGATGTTGATGTTGTGGATTACGCCGTGCGCCTGGTAATCCACCCAACCCTCATTGCTGAGAGCCAGGTTTTCGGCCCACAGGTCGGGGCGCTCGTCCTTGGCAATGTAAGCATTGACCACAGGCCAGCGCCACTGCTCGAAATACGGACGGAAGTGGTCGTTGAAATATTCCGCAAAATGGCGGTCATCCACGATCAACAGGACGGAACGCGGCGGGATGGCAGCGTTATGGTCCATGAAATCGGCCATCTGCTGCATGGTGATGGCCTGGAAGCCCGCATCGTGCAGGTCGTTCATCAATCGCTTCTGATCCTCGGCGCTGATCTGGTTGGCATCCTCGGCCTGGCCCTTGGTAATGGAGTGGAACATGACCGTCATCACCACCGTGCCCGGGGCGGCGTTGGTCGAGGTCCACTTATCCTTGAGGTACTGGCAAGAGTCGGCCGCATAGGTGTGCGGCGGGTTGGCCGTCTCCACCAGCCCGGTCTGGAAGACCGCAGGCAGCGCGGGCGGCGTGCGGACGGCTGTGGCTGTCGGGACGGGCGTCAGTGTGGGGGTGGGCGTGGCGTACTGCGCCATCGCGGTGGCCACCGCCTGGGTCATGACCGCGTTCTGGTCCACAGTGGGAACCGCCGCCGTCGGCTGGCAGGCAGACAGGAAGACGGTCAATAACAGGATAAGGGTGAGTTGCTTCTTCATGGTCGGCTCTTTCATGGGCGCAATCATAACAGAGAAGGCGCATCCATCGGACGCGCCTTCTCCTTTTCCAAACAGGTTCTACCTTACTCGTTGCTCTCGCCCGCAATGTAGGCTTCCACCTTCGCGCGACAGATGTCGTCGCGGAACTGCTTGGGCGGGGTCTTGAAGAAATAGGACGAGGGGCCGACGATTGGTCCGCTCAGTTTGCGGTCGAGGGCGATCTTGGCGCAGCGGATGGCATCGATCATCACACCCGCCGAGTTGGGGCTGTCCCAGACCTCGAGCTTGACCTCCACGTTGAGCGGCACTTCGCCGAAGGTGGTGCCTTCCATGCGAATGTAACACCACTTGCGGTCGGTCAACCACGGCACATGGTCCGATGGGCCCACATGGACGTTGTCTGCACCAAGGTCGTAGGGGATCATGCTGGTGACGGCATTGGTCTTGGAGATCTTCTTGCTCTCCAGACGCTCACGCTCGAGCATATTGAGGAAGTCGGTATTGCCACCGAAGTTCAACTGGTAGGTACGGTCGAGGCGCACACCGCGGTCCATGAACAGGGTGGTCAGCACGCGGTGCATGATGGTCGCGCCAACCTGCGACTTGATGTCGTCGCCCAGAATCGGCAGGCCCGCATCGCGGAAGCGCTTGGCCCAGTACTCGGACGAAGCGATGAAGACCGGGATGCCGTTGACGAAGGCGCAGCCCGCCTCGATGGCCTGCTCCACATACCACTTGGTCGCCATCTCCGAACCGACCGGCAGGAAATTGACCACCACGTCGGTCTTGGTTTCCTTCAACAGCCGCACGATATCGGCGGTGGGGCCGGGCGCCTTGGTGATGACCTGCGACAGATACTTGCCCAACCCATCGTGGGTCATACCGCGCACCACGGGCACATTCAGGTGCGGCACGTCCGAAAACTTGTAGGTGTTGTTCGGCTCGGCAAAGATCGCTTCCGAGAGGTCCTTACCGACCTTGGTGGCGTTAATGTCAATGCCAAGCGTAAACTCGACGTCGCTGATGTGATAACCGCCCAGGCGCGGGTGCATGATGCCCGGGATGATCGCATCATCCTTGGCGTTCTTGTAGAACTGCACGCCCTGCACGAGCGACGAGGCGCAGTTCCCAACGCCGATGATGGCCACGCGTACCTTTTTGCTTGCCATGAAGTCCATCTCCTTGGATTGGATTTACAAAATTGTATTCGATTTTCATCACAAAACCGAAGTCTCGACTGGCCTGTGATGTATAATCTTACCGTGAGCAACACGAAACCGGCCACGTCCCTTGAAGCGGCCCTGCGCCTGGAGCGCCTGATCGGCCTGACCCGCGACCTGGTCGCCGTACAAGAGGTCGAATCCTACCTGCAAGCGCTGCTCTCCGCCGCCGCTGAGTTGACTGGCAGCGAAACCGCCTCGATCCTTGAATACGACCCCGAAGCCGGCGACTTGCGCTTTCGCGCCGTGCCCTGGTTCCACCGCGATGCCCTCGCGCCCCTCAGCGTGCCGCTCGAAAACAGCGCAGCGGGCTGGGTGGTGCGCATGGCCTCCCCGCTTGTGATCCCCGACGCCAGCGCAGACGAGCGCCACTTCCGCCAGGCCGACGCGGTCAGCAATTTCAAGACGCGCTCCCTGCTGGCCGTCCCGCTCAAGTATCAAGACAAGGTGCTGGGGGTATTCGAAGCGCTCAACAAGGCAGGTGACGCCCATTATACCGAGGATGATGTCGCAATTCTAGAGACGCTGGCAGGGTTGGCCGTTTCGGCCATGCAGACAGACCTGCTCGAACGGCGCGTGAAGGCCTCCTATAACGAAGTGGCCAACCTCGACCGCCTGAAAAGCGACTTCGTTGCCATCACCTCGCATGAACTGCGCACTCCGCTCGGGCTTATTCTCGGGCACGCCACCTTCCTGCGCGAACTGCTCAACGGCCAGTATAACGAACAACTCGACGCCATCATCCGTAACGCCACCAAACTCAAAGAGATCATCGAGAACCTTTCGAACGTGGACAACTACCAGTCCGGGCTGGCGCGCATCCGCCAGCGGCAGGTCTCGGTGACGCGCATCATCGAGGAGGTGGTCCTGTCCTTCCGCGAGACTGTCCTCCAGAAGAGCATCAACCTGCGCACCGAACTGGGCGGTGACTTGCTGCTGGTCGAAGGCGACGCGAACAAGATCGCCATTGCCGTCAGCAACCTGATCCGAAATGCTGTCACCTTCACCGACACGGGCGGACAGATCCTGGTCACCGCCGAAAACGTGCCAGGCTACGTCAAGGTTTCGGTGATGGACAACGGGGTCGGCATTCCGCCCGCCGACCTGCCGCGCATCTTCGAACGCTTCTTCCAAGTCGAGTCGCATCTCACCCGCCGGCACGGCGGCATGGGCCTTGGCCTCTCGGTGGCCAAAGCCATGATCGAGATGCACGGCGGGCGCATCTGGGCCGAGAGCGTGGCCGGGCGCGGCAGCAATTTCACCTTCCTGCTGCCCGTCAACCCGCAGCAAACGCGGCCCATCTCGCAAGCCTTCCTCGAATAACCCCCGCCGTCTGCCCATGGAACCCAACTACATCATCGCCGGGCATTTCTCGCGTGAATACATCCTGCCCCCCGCAGGGCAGCCCCTGCTCGACAGCCCGGGCGGCGACCCGTTGTACGCCGCCGGCGGCCTGGCCGTATGGGACCAGGGCGTGGGCCTGCTGACCCGCGTAGGCGAGGACCTGCCGCGCCAGTGGCTGCACGACCTGCGCGAACGCGGCTTCGACACGCGCGGTGTCAAGGTCCTGCCACAGGGCCTGGACTTGCGCAATTTCATTGCCTACGCCGATTTCGAGCACCGCAGCCGCAACAGCCCGGTCTCGCAGTTCGCCCGCCGCGAGATGACCTTCCCCAAATCCCTGCTTGGATACCAGCCGAACCAGCCCGCCGAACTGCGCGCACCCAGCGTGAGCGACGTGCCGCGTGAATACCTGGACGCCCGCGCCATCCACCTCTGTCCGATGGATGTCACCGCCCAAAGCCAGTTGACGGCGGTCTTCAAGGGCGGCTCGGTCACTACCCTCAGCCTCGACCCCGCGCCTGAATCCATGTCCCCGGCCTTTTTCAAGGACCTGCGCATCCTGCTGCAGGGCGTCACCCTTTTCCTGCCCTCGGAGGAGGAATTGCGCTCGCTCTTCTGGGGCGAGACGCACGACCTGTGGGAGATGATCGAAGCCATCAGTGTCTACGGCTGCGAGATCATCGTGGTCAAGCGCGGCTCGTACGGCCAGCTCGTGTACGACGCGGCAGGCAAACATCGCTGGGAGGTGCCCGCCTACCCCGCCCGCCTGTCCGACCCGACCGGCATGGGCAGCGCTTTCTGCGGCGGGTGCCTGGCGGGTTACCAGAAAACCTTTCACCCGCTGGATGCGGTCTTACGCGGGAGCATCTCGGCTTCGTTGAAAGTGGAAGGCAGCGGCCCGTTCTACCCAATGGGCGTGCTGCCCGGCCTGACCGAGGCGCGCCTGCAAGCCTTGACAGAAATGGTGAGGAAAATCTAATGCGCGACAGATTGCTCGAACTGGCTATCGCCATCCAACAGGTCCCCGCCCCCACCTTCGAGGAGCGGGCGCGCGCCGATTTCGTGCAGGCTCAATTCCACGCGGCAGGATTGCAGGACGTCTCGCAGGATGACCTGGGCAACGTCTACGGGCGGCTGGCGGGGAACGGCCCGGGCGCGCCGCTGGTGGCGGTGGCTCACCTGGATACGGTCTTTCCAAACGGGACCAGCCTCGAGGTCCGCGAAGAAGGGGATCGCGTCTATGGCCCGGGCCTGGGAGATAACTCCATCGGCGTGGCGGCGCTGGTCGAACTCGTTCAGCTGGTCCGACAGCGGAAGATCGAACTGGGTGGGGACTTGTGGCTGGCGGCGGATGTGGGCGAGGAGGGCCTCGGCGACCTGCGCGGGATGCGGGCCGTGGTCGAGCGCTTCGGCGCGAAAGTGCAAGGTTATCTGGTCATCGAAGGGCTGGCGCTGGGGCACGTCTATCACCGCGCCATCGGCGTGCGGCGTTATCGCATCACCGCGCGGACAGCGGGCGGGCACTCGTGGTCCGATTTCGGACAGCCCTCGGCCATCCATGAACTGGCGCGGCTGGTGACGCAGATCGCCGCGCTGCGCGTGCCCGTCACGCCGCGTACCACCTTGAACGTGGGTGTGATCGCGGGCGGGACGACGGTCAACACCCTGGCGGCGGAAGCCTGGTTCGAACTGGACCTGCGCTCGGAGAACGCAGACACGCTGGCCGTGTTGACCGAGCAGGCCGAGCAGTTGATCGCGGCAGCCAACCGCCCGGGCGTGAGCGTGGAAGCCGCCCTGATCGGACAGCGCCCCGCGGGGGAGATCGCCATCCAGCACCCGTTCATCCAGCTCGGGCTGCGCTGCCTCGAACAGCAGGGCCTCGGCGGCAGCCTGACCTCGGGCTCCACCGACGCAAACATCCCGCTCAGCATGGGCATCCCGGCCGTGGTGCTGGGCGTGACCACGGGCGGCGGCGCGCACACCAAACACGA
>CALLJA010000603.1 GCA_938008865.1 uncultured Anaerolineales bacterium | reverse complement strand
TTGACGCGTTTGCGCGAGGCCCCGACCAGGTCGGCCATGTCGCCCTGGGTAAAGAGGATGCGGATCTGGATACCGTCGTCACGCAGGCGGCCGTATTTCTCGGCGAAGGCCAGCAGTTGACGGGCCACCCGTCCGTAGACGTCGAGCGAGGCCAGCGCCTGGATCAACTGGTCGGAGAGGCGCACGCGCGCCGAGAGGATCTTCACCAGGTTGCGCGCCACGGACGGGAAGGTGTCCAGCATTTCCTGGAAGGTTTCCTTGCCCATCCATAGCATGAGCGAATTCTCGAGCGTGGTCGCACTGGCCGAGCGGCCCACGCTGTCGATCAGGCTCATCTCACCGATCAGGTCGCCGCTGCCCAGGATGGACAGGATCACATCCCGCCCGTCGGCCTGTTCCACGTGGATTTTGACCGTCCCATGCAGCACGATGTACACCGCTTCGCCCGGTTGCTCGGCGGTCATCACATTCGCGCCGACGGGGAACACACGCCGATGCGCGCGCCGTGAGACCCAGTCCAGTTGCGCGGAACTCAGACCCTCAAACAGTCGGATGTCCGAGAGGATGTTACGGGTGTTGTCGTTTTGGATGTCGGCCATTCTCAACATATTGTACTTCCCTTTGAAGAAACCTCGGAAGTCTGCCAGATGTCTCTCAGGCATGTAGACTTCCGAGGTCTACTACTAAACTTTCGCGTTCGCCGTTTTGACAGGTTTGCCCACACCGAGCGTAGTTTGCAACGATGGCACCGTCTTCACCTTGATCTCCATGCCCTCGCGCGCTGCAGTCGACTCAGGAAAGAGCATTCGCGCGATGGATTCCATCTCGGTCACCATTGCATCGTCGTATGCAGGCTCGTGGTGGAACAGTACCAGCCGATCGACCTCCGCCGCAGCGGCCAGTTCGCAGGCCATGTTCACGGTCGAGTGGCCGTACCCCTGCGTGGACGGGAAGCCCGCCAGCGCGCCGCGATAATGTTCCTCGCTGTATTGCGCGTCGTGGATCAGCACGTCCGCATCCCGCGCAAACTGCGCCAGCCGACGGTCTACGCCCACATAGCCTTCCGTGTCCGTGGCGTATACCACCGATTTTCCGCGCCACTGGATGCGATAAGCATACACGCCGCCGGGATGCGCGGGCGAGCGGTGGATTCGGACCACGACCGCTTCATCGCTTACGCCGCGGCCTGACTCCGCCAAACGGACTCCGTCCGCGTCCCAAACGATGACCTCCGCTTCCCGCACCGAACGGATATCCTTCCAGGCCGCCATGTCTCTCAGGCTGACGGGGAAGGTCGTTGGCGACTGGTTCGACTCCAGCACCCGTTCCAGTGTCTCGGGCGTGGCGCCCGGGCCGAAGATATGCAGTCTCGCGCTCGGCAGAAACGCGGGCAGGAAGAATGGAAATCCCTGCGTGTGGTCGTGGTGCAGGTGGCTGAAGAACATCGCAACTTCCAGCGGCTGGTCGGCGGAGCGGGCTCGTCGCGCCAGGTCCCGCCCGAGCGGGATGATGCCCGTGCCCGCGTCGAAGATCAGCGCGCGTTCCCCCGCGCGGACCTCCACGCAGGCGGTGTTCCCGCCGAATTTAACGGTAGCCTCCCCAGGGGTCGGGTAACTTCCCCGCACGCCCCAAAATTTGACGATCAGCTCATCTGCCATGTCTGCCTCCATTTCCTGGTACGCCTCCATTATCTCGGCCAGGCGGGATTCCCGAAAGGAAACATGGCGCAGGCCATCTGGGAAATATTTCACAGGCGGTTCCGTCATTGCGAGGAAGGGGGAAGCGACGACGAATAGCGGCATAGAAAATTTGTGCTATACTTTACCCATGCCTGTCATCCGCGCTTCCGACATCGGAAACTACCTGTATTGCCGCCGGGCCTGGTGGTATCGCAAACAAGGCCTGCCGTCCGAGAACAAGGCCGAACTGGCGGCGGGCACCGACCTGCACCGTCGCCACGGACGCAAGGTGCTGGCAGCGAGCCTGCTGCGCGGCGCGGCCATACTCCTGCTGTTGACCGCATTGGTTCTGCTGACCATCTATGTTGCAATGCGGGTCATGCCCTGAGCCAATCTCCGTCTCCTGATTTACCGATTCACCAATTTTCGCCTTCATGCTTTCCGCCATTCTTTTCATCTTCCTCCTCGCCCTCATCTTCTTCTGGCAAAGCGGACGCCAGCGGAAAGAGGCGGGCCTGCCGGGTGGACGGGTCATCTACACGGATACGCGCGGCTGGGGAAAGCTGGAGCGCCCGCTCTACAACGACCTGCTTGGGCTGACGGGCAAACCCGATTACCTGGTTCAAGAGAAGGGACAGATCATCCCCGTCGAGGTCAAGAGCGGACGCGCGCCCGAGTCGCCATACGACTCGCACATCTATCAGTTGGCGGCCTATTGTCTGCTGGTGGAAAAGAGTTATGGCAAGCGCCCGCCCTATGGAATTATCCATTACGAGAACCGCGATTTCGCCGTGGATTACACCCCTGAGTTGGAGTCCTCATTGCTCGACCTGTTGGCCGAGATGCGCCGCGATGAAATGAAGCGCGAGGTCGAGCGTTCGCACGAGCAGGCTGCCCGCTGCGCCCGCTGCGGATTCAAAAGCGCTTGCGACCAGTCTTTGGTGTGATTGTTAAAAAGGGGTTGGAGAGTATAATTGTCAATTATGTCCGCGCCCTTCGTTCCGCAGCGCCCTGTGGTTACGTCTTACCCCAAAATGTCGGAGGCCGTCCGTGAGGCGGAAATGATCGCCGAGTATTTCAGGGAAAAAGGCATCGAGACGCCTGCGGGGTCGCTCTACGACGATGCGCTGCGCAAACGCGTCAAACGCGGCGAATTCGACATGCTGGTGGCCGTCGGCGGCGACGGGACTATGCTGCGGGCGGGGCATCTGTGCGCTCCCTGCGGCGTGCCCATCTTGGGCGTAAACCTGGGGCGGCTGGGATTCCTCATCCAGGTGGAACGCAGCGACTGGCGCGCGATGTTCGAGCGCCTGCTGGCGGGCGAGGCCTGGGTCGAAAACCGCATGATGCTGCGCGCCGAACTGGTCCGCGCGGACGAACCTGCGGGCAACTGGCACGCGCTCAACGAAGTCGTCGTCAGCCGCGGACAGTACCTGCGCCCGATTCGTCTCTCGGCCTCGGCGGACGGCCACCTGCTGACCACCTACGTGGCCGACGGGCTGATCGCCTCCACCGCCACAGGCTCCACCGCCTACGCCCTGGCCGCGGGCGGGCCCATCCTGCCGCCCGAGTTGCGTAACATCCTGGTCGTGCCCATCGCCCCACACCTTTCGGTGGAGCGGGCGGTTGTGCTGGCGGAGGGATCCTCGGTCAGCATCGGCGTCCACGGCGACAACGCCGTGCTGAGCGTGGACGGCCAGGTGCCGATTGGCCTGATCGAAGACGACCGCGTGGACGTCCGCGCCGCCGAGTACACCGCCAAGTTCGTCCGTTTTGGCGATGCGGGATATTTCTACCGCAACCTGACTGCGCACATGAATCAAAACCGTTCCTTTGGATTATCACGATGACCGATACCCCTGCCACCGTTTGTTACGTCCATCCCGCCCGCGAGACGGGCCTGCGCTGCAACCAGTGCGAGCGCCCCATCTGCACCTCGTGCGCCGTCCGCACGCCCACAGGCTACCGCTGCAAGGAATGCGTCAAGGGCCAGCAGAAGAAGTTCGACACGGCCGAGTGGTTCGATTACCTCTTCGGCTTTTCGGTGGCGGGCATCCTCTCGCTGATCGCCAGCCTGCTGGCGGGCCTGGTAAGCGGGTTTGGATTCTTCCTCTTCTTCCTTGTTGCAGCCGCCTCCTCCACGGCGGGCGTGGCTATTGCCGAAGCGGCCCGCTTCGTGACGCGCCGTCATCGTTCGCGCAAACTCTACCTGACCGTTTTGGCAGGCATGATACTGGGCACTGTGCCGATGTTCATTGCCATCATTTTCATGCGTGATCTCTGGACGCTGGTCGCCCAGGTCATTTACCTGGTCGTCGCTGCGCCCGTCATGTATTATCGCCTGTCTGGATTGCAACTCTTCAAATAACCCATGCTGACCGAACTCCGCATCCACAATTTTGCCATCATCGACAAACTCGACCTGCGCTTTGGGCCTGGCCTAATCATCCTGACGGGTGAAACGGGCGCGGGCAAATCCATCATCCTGGACGCGGTCGTGATGCTGTTGGGCGGCCGCGCCGACGCGAGCATGGTCCGCGCTGAGGCGGAGACAGCCTTCGTCGAAGGCGTGTATCAGCTCAAGGGTCCGGAGCGCGAAACGGTGCATGACATCCTCAATCGCGAGGAACTGCTCGACGATCCCGATTACGTGACGCTCACCCGCGAGGTGCGCCGCGAAGGCCGCAGCGTGGCCCGCGTCAACGGGCGGACCGTGGGCGTGGCCCTGCTCAAGGAGCTGGGTGCCGCGCTGGTGGATATCCACGGCCAATCTGAACACCTCTCGTTGCTCGACCCGCGCGCCCACCTCGGCCTGCTCGACCGTTATGCCGAGGTCTCCAAACCCCTGGGCGAATACCGCCAGACCTACCACGCGCTGCTCAACCTGCGGCGCGAGTTGAACGACCTGCGCAAGGCCCAGGCCGACTCCGACCGCCGCATGGAGATATTGACCTACGCCGCCGAGGAGATCGAGGCCGCTCGCCTGAAGGTCGGGGAGGACGAGGAACTACGCAGGGAGCGCGACCGCCTTGCCAACGCCGAGTCACTGGCCGGGTATGCCCAGCAGGCCCTGGCCGTGCTCGAGGACGGCACCCCCGATGCGCCCTCCGCGGGCGACCTGGTGGGGCAGGCCGCGCAGGCGCTGGCGGGCCTGGCCCGCATCGACTCGGCCCAGGCCGAGCTCTCGAATCAGGCCAACCTGTTGGAAGACACCCTCGCAGACCTGGTCCGCAGTCTGCGCGATTACCTCGAAGCCATCGAGTTCAATCCCAAGCGGCTCGACGAAGCCGAAGAACGCCTTGACCTGATCCACCGCCTGACACGCAAGTACGGCGGCAGCATCCCTGCCGTGGTGGCCTATGGCGCGGACGCCCGCAAGCAGCTCGAAACCCTGACGGGCGCGGCTGACCGCATCGCCAGCCTGACCGCCGAAGAAAACAAGCTGCTTGCACAGCTCGCCACACAAGGCGCGGCGCTGACTGCCAGGCGTAAATCCGCGGCGGAGTTGCTCGGCAAGGGCATCGAAGTTGAACTCGATGACCTGAAGATGGCCTCCGCTCAATTCGGCGTGGACTTTCAGACCAAATCCGACCCGAACGGCGTTCCGCTGCCCGACGGTTCGCGCATCGCCTTCGACCAGAACGGCCTCGACCGCGTGGAATTCCTGATCGCGCCCAACCCGGGCGAAGGGCTCAAGCCGTTGGTCAAGATCGCCTCGGGCGGCGAGACCTCGCGCCTGATGCTGGCGCTCAAGAACGTTCTGGCCCGCGCCGACCAGGTCCCCAGCCTGATCTTCGACGAGATCGATCAGGGCATCGGCGGGCGCGTGGGTATGATCGTCGGCCAGAAACTGTGGAACCTGGCCCGCAACCATCAGGTCTTCTGTGTGACGCACCTGCCGCAGTTGGCCGTCTTTGGCGAGCAGCATTACCAGGTCCAGAAAGTCGTGGAAAAGGGCCGCACCCTGACCCGCATCGAAAAACTGGATGGCGACGCGCGCATGTTGGAACTTTCGCAGATGCTTGGCGAGGTGGGCGAAGGCACGCTGCGCTCCGCGCATGAGTTGCTGCAACTGGCGCGCCAGATGTCCAAGATCGAGACATGAGCGCGGCGCATCGCACGGGGGTACAATAAAAGTGACGAATGGTCATTGTTTGTGTATCTGGATTGTGTTACCATACCAGATACATCTGTTTAGGCGACTTTGTTATCCAGCGGCGAGGGTGAACGATGGCAAAGAAGGTTTTGGTCATTGACGACGATGCAGAAGTCGGCCGACTCATCGAAGCCACATTGAAGCCGATGGACCTGATGGTCTTTCAAGCATATTCTGGAAAGGACGGCTTACAAAAAGCCTACGAACTCCACCCAGACCTGGTCATCCTCGACATCATGATGCCCGGCATGGACGGTTTCGATGTATGTTCACGCCTGCGCGAAATGTCCAACGTACCCGTGCTCATGCTCACCGCCCGCTCCGCCGATGTGGACATCCTGCACGGCTTCAACGTCGGTGTGGATGATTTCGTCAAGAAGCCGTTCAAACGCGGGGAATTGGAAGCGCGCGTGCGCGCCCTGTTGCGCAGGTCTGACCTCAACTCGGGTCCGCCCGCCAACCATACCACCGCTTACACCGACCCCGTTTTGGAAGTGGACCTCCAGGCCCAGACCGTCAAACTGCAGGGCAAGCCCGTCGAACTCTCGCCGCGTGAGTATGGGCTGCTGGCCTGCCTGGTGCGCGAGCAGGGCAAGGTCGTCTCACAGCGCGAACTGCTGCGCGAAGTGTGGGGCGAGCCATACTCGACCAGCACCTCGATGGTAACGCTGTACGTGTACTACCTGCGCAACAAACTCGAAGACGGAAAACACGGCCACCAGTACTTCCACACGTTGTGGGGACGCGGATACTGGTTCGCGCCGCGCAGCGCCGAATAACCCCTTTCGCCCAACCTTTCATCCCTTGACCCCCTAAATCGGACAACCTGGTCCGAAATCTTGACGCCTGCCTGTGGGACATGGTAATATTTATTAAATTTTATATAAAAATTATAAATAAACAGGAGAAGCAAGCATGCCCCACCCCGCCCTCACCATCGCCGAAGACCGTTACACCGCCATCCGCCAGGCCTTCGACGCGGACCGCTCCCAGATGACGCTGATGCTGGCCCGTCAGATGCAACTGCCCGAAGTGGAGGTAATCCGCGCCCTGCAAGGCGACCTGGCCCACGAATTGGACGCCTCACGCTGGGAGCAGATCATCCGCGCCTTCGAGGCGCTCGGCAATGTGCATGTAATCGTCTCGAACGGGGCCGTCACGCTGGAGGCTTTCGGCCAGTTCGGCAAATTCAGCCTGACCGACGGCTTCCTGAATGTGCAGACCAAATCGCTCGATATGCACATCCGCACCTGGGAACTGGCTTCGGTCTTCGCCTTCCGCAAGCCGAGTCACACCGACGGGCGCGAGGCGCTCAGTTTCCAGTTTTTCGACCGCCGCGGCGATTGCGCCTTCAAAGTCTTCCTGACCTTCGGCGGACACGACCCCTCGCCTGAAATACTGGAACGTTACGAAAACCTGATCCGTCAGTTTGTAAAACAATAACC
>CALLJA010000602.1 GCA_938008865.1 uncultured Anaerolineales bacterium | reverse complement strand
GGCGACGCGGGTTTCTACGTTTGGGACGGTCACTACTACGCCCTGGCTGTCGTCGAACGGCTGGGCCTGCTCGACCAGGGCGGCATGGTGCGGGTCGGCGCGGCGCATTACAACACGCTGGACGAGGTCTCCCGCTTCCGCGATGCGCTGGTAAAGATCGCAACGGGTTGATGAAACGAAGAACTCCGAGCCAACTCGGAGTTCTTTTTTGCGTAAAACTTACGGCTTGGTGATGACCAGGTTATCGAAGGCCACCTTGACGGTCTGACCTGCGGTGTTGAGCGCCAGGTTGATGCTGGCCTCGCCCGCTTCCTGGATGGTGTCGTCGGTAACGGTGTTGATCAACTGGTCGTTGACGTAGACTGTGAAGTTCGCGCCGACGGCCTCGATGCGGATCGTGTTCTTCACGCCCGGCTCCAGGCGGATGGCGTTGTTGGGCTCGTTCTCCCAGAACGGGACCAGGTCCTCGTAACTGCCGGTCGGCCAGACTTCGCCATACGAGGTGGCGTCGTTGTAAAAGTTGAAGGCGTAGTGGCGGCCTGCAATGCCGTCGGCCTCGCGCAGCGAGAACTCGATGGAGAAATCGCCGCTGGCGAGGGCGCTCTCCAGCACAGTCACGTCCATGCTGAAGATGAAGTCCTTTTCCATGAAACCGGGGATGGAGGTCAGGACGATGTAGTAATCCTGACTGCCGGTGCAGGTCAGCACATACTGACCGTCCACCAGTTCGCGCGTGGTTTGGCCATACTCGTCGGAGGTGGACTCCATATCCCAGCCTTTGTCGTTGGTGCTGAAATCTTCCTCGAAGAGGGCGCCTGTATCAGCGGCCTCCGCTTCGGTGGTTGGGGGCTCGGTGGCAGGCGCCTGGGTGGAGACGGCAACCGTCGCAACCGGCGGCTGCGTCGGCGCGGATTCTGCGGCCGGGGCCGCGCCGGGCACGACCGAACTGCACGCCAGTACGGTCAACAAAGCCAGGCCTGCGATGATCGAACGGAACATGGATCGATTTTTCATGGTCTCTTTTCCTCGAATATTTCCCTGGGTTGGATGGACAGGCGCTTGCATGTCTTTTTTCTTGTGCATTGTATCACGGGCGAAACGTGACACGCCCCGCGCCGGCAAGGATGGATTTCACTTATCCGCGCCGGTCAATCGTGCTATCGTATGCCTGTCCGAATTTTGCTTCACGGAGAGTCTATGTTTCAAACTTTTGAACAGGCGCAAGGTTACATCGCATCGCAGGGCATCCAGGTCGTCGACTTGAAGTTCTGCGACCTATGGGGGCGCTGGCATCACCTCACCATCCCCGCCAGCCAGTTCGAGCCCAAGTTAATGGAGGACGGCATCGGCTTCGATGGGTCTTCCGTTGGGCTGAAATCGGTCAAGGCGGGCGACATGGTCCTCGTCCCAGACCTGGGCACGGCCTTCCTCGATCCCTTCTGGGAAACCGCCACCTTGAGTTTCATCTGCCGCACGCTCGAAGCCGACACGCACGAGGTCTTTGCCAACGACCCGCGCAACATCGCCATCCGCGCCGAGGAGTACATGCGCTCGACCGGCATCGCGGACGAGAGCCGCTGGGGGCCCGAGTTCGAATTCTATATCTTCGATAGTGTCAGTTACGAGAACGGCGTCAACCGCGCCGCTTACACCGTCCAAAGCCACGAAGCGGACTGGAACAGCAATAACGGCGGCCACGGCCACTACATCCCGCTGCACGGCGGCTATCACGCCATCCCGCCCAAGGACCAACTCTACAAGGTGCGCACGCGCATGACCGCCCACATGGAAAAGATGGGCGTGCCGGTCAAATACCATCATCATGAGGTTGGCGGGCCCGGACAGTGCGAGATCGAAACGCCCATGATGGGCCTCTTGCAGGCGGGCGACGCCACCATGATCATCAAGTACGTCACCAAGATGACCGCTCACGAAGCGGGCCAGACCGCCACCTTCATGCCCAAGCCGCTCTTTGGCGAAGCGGGCAGCGGCATGCACTTCCATCAGCATCTGTTCAAGCAAAACAAGAACGTTTTTTACGATGCCAAAGGCTACGGCTGTTTGAGCCAGGCGGCGCTGTATTACATCGGCGGCCTGCTCAAGCACGGACCCGCCGTCCTGGCGCTGACCAACCCATCGACCAATTCCTATCGTCGGCTTGTGCCTGGTTACGAGGCCCCCGTCAACGCCTTCTTCTCGCTGGGCAACCGCAGCGCCGCAGTGCGCATCCCCAAGTACGCCACCCAGCCCGATACCGCCCGCATGGAATTCCGCCCGCCCGACGCCACGGGCAACGTCTACCTGATGCTGGCCGCGCAGTTGATGGCTGGTTTGGACGGCATCCAGAACCAGATTGACCCAACCGCCGAAGGCTTCGGGCCCTTCGATGCCAACATCTTCTCCTGGACCGACGAGCAGCGCGCCAAAATCAAGCCGTTGCCCGCCTCCCTGAACGAAGCCCTCTCCGCCCTCGAAGCCGATCATGGCTTCCTGACGGCGGGCGGCGTCTTCAGCGAGGAAATGCTCCAGCAGTGGGTGAACTACAAGCGCGACGCCGAGTACTTTGCCGTGCGCAACCGTCCGCACCCCTATGAAATGAGCCTGTATTTCGACGTATAAAACAAACGAGCGGACCCTGGTCAGGGGTCCGCTCTTCTCTCTCCTACCGGTAAGGTCTTTTTGCCTACCAATAAAATACCGATAATCTACGTCCATGCCTGTGGGGAGGCTGGCTGTATTCTGTAACACCTTGCAAATTTGTTAGGTGCGCGTATGATACCTGCTTTGCGCCTGAAAGACAAGTCCTACCAGGGTACTAGATTTATCATGTCTGTATTATCTGATTAGGTTGGGGCGCTTGTAGAGATCAAACGACAAACGGCGGCAGGCTGAAAAGCCTGCCGCCGTTCGATTCAAACGGACTATTTTATGGTGACCGGCGCAGACGGGCGGCGGCGGAACAGGTGGATGGCGGTCTGGACGATCTCGACCACAGGTACGACGATCATCACGATCAGGAACGGGACCAGGATGAACTGCGAGAGCGGGTCTAGTTTGACGGCCAGGTCGGCCAGCGTAGTGCCAGCCAGGGCGTCCGCATCGATCTTGACGATGGCGGGGCCGACGAGCATGACGTAGGCCACGGCGATGGAGCCCAGTTTGAGCGCCAGGTTGATCAAGCGGGTGGTGACATCCCACATGCCCTTGCGCAGCAGCCAGACATCCAGGCCGACTTGCAGGACCCACAGCAGGTTGATCCACGGCATGTAGCGCGAGAAGGCCTCGGTCAACACGGGGACGAAGGTCCACTGGTTGTCGCTGAAGAGCACGATGCCCACGTATTGCGGATACAGGTTGAAGAGCGCCAGGAAGATGCCCGTGAAGACGATCTCGGCCACCAGGTCGGAGGTCTTGACCTGATCGGGGTCCTCTTCTTTTGCCAAGTCGGTGGGATCCCACTCATCGGTCAGGTCCTTCTGGTCGGAGAGCGGCAGGACGCGTTCCAGGATGGCAAAGACCAGCACGATATTGCCGAAGGCCATCAGCACGCCGCCGACCGAGTCATATATAAGTTTGCCCAGCGCAGTCACCAGGGCCGGGCCAGCCATATCCATGCGCACGGCGTTGAAGCCGAAACCCAGCAGTCCCACCCCCAGCAGCACGGCCGCTACGATCTTGAGTACCATCTCGAAGATGGGGAACAGGCGCGGGCCGATCAGATATTGCACGGCGCCGTAAGATTCAGCCACCTTGCGCGGCGGACCGTATTCCTTGAGCAGTTCCAATGCTGCGGCTTCGCGGTCTGCGCCCGCGGCCTGGGTCCGTTCATCGAGCATATCTTCCAGCGTCGAGCGGATCTCGGCTTCGATGTCGGCGCGGTTTCGACGCGGCAGGTATTTGCCCACTTCAGCGACGTATTTTTCGATCAGGTTCATTTTATTCTCCTCTATTTAAAGCAACATCTTTTGCATGGTTTCAGATATGACGGCCCATTCCTGCTTCAACTGCGCCAACACTTCGCGCCCCTGCGGGCTGATGACGTAATAGCGGCGCGGACGGGCCTCGTCCACGATGCGCCAATCGGACTGGAGCAGGCCCTGCGATTCGAGCCGCCGCAACAGCGGGTAGAGCGTGCTCTGGTCCACTTCCAGGCCCTGGTCTGAGAGGGCCTTCAACAGCGAGTAGCCGTACTCCTCCCTGTTGAGCAGGTTGAGCACGGCGATGGAAATGATTCCGCGCCGCAGTTCGAGCACCATATTTTGGATCAGTTCATTGTTTTCCATATTGTACCTTTGATTGTATTATACTGTTTGTCGTACAGTATGTCAAGTAATAAAATATCAGGCAGCCAGCCTGATATGGATTATTCTCCGCAGCCGTGGACTTGCACGATGCGGGCGTTCGGAAGTATGAGCGTGGCAGTGTACCAGGCGGGCTGGGCGTCCAGCAGGGCGTCGTTGAAACTCATTTCGCGGCTGCCGGCGTAGATGTAATCCACCCCGCCCCAGCATAGCCGTTGGTGCACCTGCGCCTGGCTGAAGTCGCTGGAGTACGGCAGGGCGGGCGTGACGCGCCCGGTCAGCGGCGTGACCCACAGGCCGGCGTCTGTGCCTGCGCCGCGCAGGGTGGCCTGGCCAAGGCTGTAGTCAGCGCTGGCGATCAGGATGCGCGCATCGGGCGGCGTGTTCTGCTCGATCCAGTCCATTGCGGCCAGGTCGTCCTGCCCGGCCAGTTGGCAGCAGGGCGAGGGCGCAAACGAGTAATTCAACCAGGCGTGGACGAGTACGGCGGCGGTCAGCAGCGGCATAAGCCACTTGTAGGGCAGGCGCGAGAGTCCCAGCCCGCCCACGAAGGCCAACGGCAGGCTGAGCGCCATCTCGGTCAGCGGGCGGTCGAGGACAGGGAAGGCGGGCGGGATCAGCGTCAGGAACAGGCCCGCCAGCAGGGCCAGCGCGGAACCAGCTGTCAGGCGGGGGAAGCTTCGCGCGGCAAAGACCGCCAGCAGTCCGATTAGCAAGGTAGTCAGGTTTCCGTACGCGCCCCACAGCGGCCCCAGCGGCAGACCAGCATAGGCGTTCAGGATCGTCCCCAGCGTGGAGTTCCCGTCTGCATCCCATAGCGGACCGAAATCCTGGCCCCGCCAAACCAGCACTGCCACCGCCCCCAGCCCGGCCGCGACCAGCCAGCGCGGACGGCGCGCCAGCCACACCGCCGCCACGCCGACGGCCGCCAGCACGGCCATGCGCGTGTGAATGCGGACCGCGAATAGGAGCGAGAGCAGGGCCAGGTAGCGGCGGTCCAGGCAGGCCAGCCCAAACGTGAATTGCACCACCAGCAGCCCCAGCAGGGCGGGATATTTGCCCCAGTTGACGGCATGAGCCGGCACGAACCAGCCCAGCCCGGCCAATGTCGCAGCAAAGAAGGCTGCGCGGCGCGAACCTGTGGCCTGATGCACGAAGAAGTACATCGGCAGGGGCAGCGCAGCCACGATGACCTGTCCGAAGACCAGCATCAACCGCGCCAGGTCCGCGCCCGTGACAACCTGCAAAGCGGCCGTGATGTAGTGATACCCGAGGTGATAGTACGAGTCGGGTGTCCAGGCTGACGCACGGCCCAGCAGGTACTGGATGATGCGGTAATGTTCGGCCGAGTCGAAATAGGCGGGCAGGACCGCCTCTGCCAGAAATCCGAGTCGCAGCAACACAAAGGCCAGGAATACAGCCATCGGCAGGAGCGCCGCGCGCGAAACCCTGCCCCACAGATGGCGCAAGGCCAGCCCGGCCGCCGCCAGCGCCGCCAGCCCGGCCAGCGCAAGGACAGAACGGTCAGGCAGGTAATTCCGCAGGACCAGCACCAGGATCGCCCATAACAGAACGGGCGCGGGCCAGCCCCCGAGCGCCAGGGCCGTGAGTTCGCCGTCTCCAAGATGCTGCGCGGCCTTTTTGAGACACGCAAACACAAGCAGGCTGCCCCAGGCCGCGCAGCCCAGGACGGTCAGCAACAGGCCCCAGTTTTGTTCGAGAGACTGGGCAATATCGAGGAACAGGTCGTTGTTCACGGGGGGAACACTCACCCAGCGCTGACTGCTGCGCTGGGAATGGGTCAGTTGGAGTATGCGCCCGGTGTGAGGGTGGGGGTGGCGCGCGGCGGGTTGGGCGGCTCGACCTGCCCCGTTGCGGTGGGCGTCACCTCGGCGGTGGGCGTCTCGGGGCCAGGCGTGGGCGTGTCGGTCAACTGGGCGGCGGTCGGCAGGGCCACCGCTGAAACGATCAGTGTGCCCTGCGCAATCAGCAGGTCGCCGTCAGTGGAGTACACCTCCACTTCGATGGGCTCGCCCAGCGGGGTGCGTTCTCCCGTGCAGAAAGCGCTGGTAGGCGCATCCTCCAGCGCCTGGCACGGATACACACTGACGGTCTCGCCGTGGCGCGCCTTGACGTAGAAACTGCCGTAGTCTTCGGACGGCAGTTGGAAGTTGATGACCATGCGGTTGAGGTTGTCCACGCCGAAAGAGACCACACACAACACGCTCGGGTCGGCGTCGCAGGCGGTGATGGTGGTCGCCTCGACCGTGGGCCGCGTCTCGCGCTCACGCAGGTAACGCCCAACCAGCGTCCCGACCGTGACGCAGGCCAGCAGACTGATAATGCCCAGAGCAGCAAGGATGATGAGGAGTCGTTTCTTGTCTATGTTCATTTGAGCATCGGCATCTTGATTCCGTGACGTTTGGCCGCTTCGACGGCGATCTCGTAGCCCGCATCCGCATGGCGGACAACGCCCATGCCCGGGTCGGTGGTCAGGACGCGCTCGAGGCGGGCGGCCGCTTCGGGTGTGCCATCGGCCACGATAACCTGTCCCGCGTGCTGGGAATAGCCCATACCCACGCCGCCGCCGTGATGGAACGACACCCAGGTCGCGCCGCCGACGGCGTTGATCAGCGCATTGAGGATGGCCCAGTCGGAGATGGCGTCTGAACCGTCCTTCATGGCTTCGGTCTCGCGGTTGGGCGAGGCGACCGAGCCTGAGTCGAGGTGGTCGCGCCCGATCACGATGGGCGCCTTGACCTTGCCCGTGGCGACCAGTTCATTGAATTTCAGGCCAGCCTTGGCGCGCTCGCCATAGCCGAGCCAGCAGATACGCGAAGGCAGTCCCTGGAACGGGACCTTCTCGCGAGCCATCTTCAGCCAGCGCTTGAGATGCTCGTCCTCGGGGAAGAGTTCCATGATGGCCTGGTCGGTGGTGTAAATGTCCTCGGGGTCGCCTGAGAGCGCCACCCAGCGGAAGGGGCCCTTGCCCTCGCAGAACAGCGGGCGGATATAGGCGGGCACGAAGCCGGGGAACTCGAAGGCATCCGTCACGCCGTGGTTATAGGCCTGCTGGCGGATGTTGTTGCCGTAGTCGAACACTTCCGCACCCGCGCGCTGAAAGCCGAGCATAGCCTGCACGTGTTTTGCCATCGAGTCCATCGCCATCGATTTGTATTTCGCGGGGTCGGATTTGCGCAGCTCATTCGCGGCAGTAATGCCCAGTCCGCTCGGGACGTAGAACAGGGCCTCGTGCGCCGAGGTCTGGTCGGTGACCACGTCTGGGATGATGCCGCGCTGGAGCAGTTCGCTGTACACGTCGGCGGCGTTGCCGATCAGCCCGATGGATTTCGGCGTCTGGCGTTTGACATTCTCCTCGACCAGGGTCATGGCCTCTTCGAGGGTATCCACCACCAGGTCCACGTAGCCGATGGCGCGGCGGCGTTCGGCGCGCTCGGGGTCCACTTCCACGATCAGGCCGACGCCTTCGTTCATGGTGATCGAAAGCGGCTGGGCGCCACCCATCCCGCCCAGGCCAGCCGTCAGCACGAACTTGCCCTTGAGCGAGCCCCAGCCCTTGAGTTTGGCCAGCGCGCCGAAGGTCTCGTACGTGCCCTGAAGGATGCCCTGCGTGCCGATGTAGATCCACGAGCCCGCCGTCATCTGGCCGTACATGATCAGGCCCTTTTGGGCCAGCTCGTCGAAATGCTCCCAAGTGGCCCAATGCGGGACCAGGTTCGAATTGGCGATCAGCACCTTGGGCGCGTCGCGGTGACTCTTGAACACGACCACGGGCTTGCCCGACTGCACGAGCAGCGTTTCATCATCTTCGAGATTCTTGAGCGACTCGAGGATGGCGTCGAAGGCCTCCCACGAGCGGGCCGCCCGTCCACGCCCGCCGTAGACGACCAGGTCATCGGGTTTCTCGGCTACTTCAGGGTCGAGGTTGTTTTGGATCATGCGATAGGCGGCCTCGCTGAGCCAGGACTTACAGGCGAGGTCAGTGCCCCTCGGGGCGCGAACGGGACGGGGTCCAGACATGGAAATCTCCTTGGTGGGTTCTATGTGGACTCCGCAAGCTCTGCTTGCGGAAATTCATTGTCCAGAAGCAGAGCTTCCAGACTCCATATCATTTTTCGAGCAGGAATAGACGATGGCGGCTGGGGCGCAGCGGGCTGGGTACGATCCGCTCGGAGGCGGCCAGGTGCAGGCCGAGGTCCGCGAAGACGCGTTCCCATTCGGCGACACTCTTGAAGGTGAAGGGGAAGGGCATATCCAGCGAGATGGTGAAGTTCCCCAGCACATCCAGGAATTTAAGCCATTCCTTTTCGAGCGGATGGCTGTAGATATCTTCAAGGATCACGACGCGTTTGCGGGCCACGCGGGCGCATTCCTTGATCGCAACCGCCGCGTCTGTGGTATGGTGCAGCACGAACATCAGTGTGACTACGTCGAAGGAGTTGTCGGCGAAGGGCAGGTGTTCGCCCGCGCACAGGCAGAAGCGTGTGTGCCCCGCCTTGAGGTGGATTACATCGGTGCCGTAGGCTTTGAGTCCCAGGCGTCTCTCGATTAACTTGGCCACCCGCATCGAGCCGCTCCCGCAATCGAGGAGCGTGTCTGTGCCCTCCAGGTGTTTGCGCAGGCTGCGCTCGATGCGGTGGGCACGGTAGGCTTGTTCGAGCGGAAAGGTCTCAGATACCCATTCCTTGAACGATGGGCTGGATTGTCGCTGCAGTGTGGTTTGCATGAAAAAATTCCTCCCGCTTATTATAAGCGGGAGGAATTCAGGTATGTGAGTTTTGGATGAGCAGTTTAGATCGCGGACGGGACTTGGCCGAGCGTTATCAAGTGGGCGAAGTTAGTATTCTTCAGGCGGGCCACCAGGTCGTTCTGCGCATCGCACCAGACGGGACGCAGGGGGCAATCCTCGTCGAAGGTGCAGGAGCCGGTCTCGCCGACGCACTCATTGAGCATGATCGGCCCGTCGATGGCCTCGATGACTTCCAGGAGGGTGATGTCCTTCGGCTCGCGGGCCAGAGTCACGCCGCCTCGCGCGCCGCGCGAGGTGTGCAGCAACCCGGCGATTGAGAGTTGCGAGATGATCTTGGCGAGGAACGAGGGCGGGATGTGCTGCTCCTGGGCCACCTGACTGGTGGCGGCTCGCTCATCCTGTCCGAGGCGAGCCAGATACAACACGGCGCGCACAGCATAATCGGCTTGACGGGTGATTTGCATACCTACCTCTTTGGTAAAACAGGTAATCTTGACCTAGTATAATCGATTTTATTGTGAAACCCCGCACAATGCAAGTGATGGAGGTCATGGAGAAAATATGACCTTTTACTCCAAATTAGTCTCCCCTCCACGCAGGAGGGGAGACTAATTTGAGTCAAAAAACGACGGTCAACTCAGTCGGTGAGGGTCAGGCTGCCTGCACCGAGTTTGACGATGATGGTCAGGGTCGGGCCATTGCCGTCTTGGGTGTAGGTGTCGCCGTTGTGCGCCCAGTTTGAACTGGTGTTGACGCTGCTCAGGCCGCCTTCCACGGTGACCACGGCGCGCACGTCCTTGGGGATGCGCAGGGTCAGGTCGCTCAGGCCGCAGTCCACGGTGACGGTGGCGCCGCGTTGCAGTTCGCCGTCGAAGCCGAGGTCGTAGTTGCCCGCGCCGCCGTTGAAGATCATGGTGCCAAAATTGGCGTTGGCCAGGCCCGTGATGGTCACGTCAGATGCGCCGGTCTCGTAACGGAAAACGGTCATCTCGACGGCGTTCGGCTTGGAGAATGTCAGTTTGACGGTGGCGGCGCCGTCCTTGACGGTCAGGTTGGTGAGTGAAAGGCCGCCCAGGTCGAGGTTGCCGTCGTAGGCGCCCGCGGCGATGGTCAGTTCCATCGGGGCGGAGCCCAGTTTCAGGTCCCAGGTGTTCTTGATGTTGTCGAGGGTGGGGACGCCGTTGAACTCATACGAGCCCTGGCGGATGACGACGCTGTTGCCATCTTCCTCGACGGTTGGCTTGAGGTCGGGGATGTTGTAGGTGGCGGTACCGTCCACGAGGCCATCCGCGCCGGGTGAGAGGGTCAAGTCGCCTGCGCCGAAGTTGATCTCGAGTTTGGCGTCGCCAGATTTGGGGGCAGCCACGCTGATCTCGTCGGTGACTTCGGGGCCGGGTGTGGGCCCTTCGGGAATATCGATGGTAAAACTGCAGGCCAGGCTGGCCAAAGCCAAAACGAGCATGGCGGAAATGATTTTGAATTTCATGGAAAATCTCCTTCTGTAAGCCATACGCGAAGAGGAGACTTCGGTTGCAGGGCTTTCATGCCACCTTTCTGCCTTTGGGCAATTCATTTGTCTTCATGGCGGCGTTCAAGGCCTGGTCCAGCGAGCGGACCTCGACGATCTCGATGCCGCTCGGGTAGGCTTCACCTTTGCGGATGGCGTGCGGCACGATGGCGGTCTTGAAGCCCAACTTCTGCGCCTCGCGCAAGCGCGCCACCATCTGACCCGGCAGGCGCAACTCGCCTGCCAGGCCGATCTCGCCGATCAGCACAGCATCCGCGCGGATGGGCACGTCGCGCCACGAAGACGCGATGGCGGCGGCTACCGCCAGGTCGGCGGCGGGTTCGTCGATCTGGATTCCGCCCACCACGTTGACGAAGATGTCCTGCTCGGCCAGTTTGAGTCCCACGCGGCGCGTCAGCACGGCGGCAATCAACAGCAGGCGGTTGAAGTCCACGCCGTTGGCGGTGCGGCGCGCATTGCCGAACTGCGTCGGCGAGGTCAGGCCCTGGATCTCTACCAGCAGCGGGCGCGTGCCTTCCATCGTCACCGCGATGGCCGAGCCCGCGGCGTTGACCATGCGCTCCGCGAGGAAAGCCTCGCTCGGGTTGGTCACTTCGATCATGCCGCCTTCGCGCATCTCGAACACGCCTACCTCCGAGGTCGCGCCGAAGCGGTTCTTCACCGAGCGCAACAGGCGATAGGCCTGGAAGCGGTCACCTTCGAGGTACAGCACCGTATCCACGATGTGCTCCAGCACGCGCGGCCCCGCGATGGCGCCTTCCTTGGTGACATGACCGATTACAAAGACTGTAATACCGCTCGACTTGGCCAGCTCGCGCAACTGCGACGAACACTCGCGCACCTGCGAAACCGAGCCCGCGCTCGAATCCAACTCCGAGACATACGTGGTCTGGATCGAGTCGACCACCAGCAGGTCGGGCTTGATCTCGCGCACGTGATTCAGGATGATCTCCAGATTTGTCTCGGTGACGAGGAACAACGTCTCGGGCATGGACCCCGTGCCTGCTCCCGTTAAACGAGAGGCGCGCATCTTGATCTGCCGCTCCGACTCTTCGCCCGAGACATACAGCACGCGCTGACGTTTCCCCATCTCCATCGTCATCTGCAGCATCAAGGTCGACTTGCCGATGCCCGGGTCGCCGCCCACCAGCACGATCGAGCCAGGCACGATGCCGCCGCCCAGCACGCGCGCGAACTCGCCAATCGGCAAGTGGACGCGGTCTTCCGCGTCACCGCTGACCTCGCCGATGGGGCGCGGCTGGGAACGTCCGGTCAGCCCTCGCACAGCGGTCGGCTTGGCGACCGGCTCATCGTGGATGACTTCCTCGACCATCGAGTTGAACGCTCCGCACTGCGGGCACTTGCCCATGTACGACGCGGCCACGCGTCCGCATTCCTGACAGACATAACGGGTATGAGTTTTCGGCATGGAGACCTCGGTTTAAAAAACAGGTAGGAGCACGGCGGAGAAGATAATCGTCAAGTCGAAGATTAATCCGCCGTGCCCCTACGAGTATATCAGAATTTATGTTCTAAATCCCAGTCGTCGCGTAGACCTGATCCAACAACGCCATGAACTCGGGGGTGGGACGGTGTTTAAGAATTTCCTTGCGAGCCTCGCGGTCGAGAGTTTTCAACAGCAGGTATTGCACCGCGTACTTGCGGAACAGGCGCTGGCCATCCTCTTCGCCGTAAAAGGCCACACTTTTTTCGAGATGTTTGCGCACTGTCTCGCGGACCTGCTCTGGCAGGACCTGTTCACGGTCCAGCCGCGAGAAGAGCCACGGGTTGGAGAGCGCGCCGCGCCCGATCATGACCGCGTCACAGCCTGTGTGGCGCCTCATGCGTTCGATGTCCTCGACGCGTCTGACGTCGCCGTTGCCGATGACGGGAATCTTGACCGTCGCCTTGACCTCGGCGATGGCGTCCCAGTCGGCCAGGCCGCTGTAGCGCTGCTCCTTCGTCCGCCCGTGGATGGCCAGCAGCGAGCCGCCGTTCTCCTCCACGATGCGGGCAATCAGCTTGTAGTTCTTGTCCTTTTCCCAGCCCAGGCGGATCTTGCCCGTGACAGGCACCTTCAAGGCCGAGGTCAATTTCTGGAAAGTCTCAGCGATCTTGAGCGGGGATTTCATCATCCCGACGCCCGCCCCGCGGTCCGAGATGCTTTTGGCGGGACAGCCCATGTTGATGTCGATGATGTCAGGCCCCCATTCCTGCACGCGCAGCGCCGCTTCGAGGATGGTGTCGGGATTGTCGCCATACAACTGGAAGGTGACGGGCCGCTCCTGGTACTCAAAGTACAGCTTCTTGGCGGGCTGCTTCGAACGGCTGAGGATTTTTTCCACCTTGACGAACTCGGTGTAGCTCATGGCCGATCCTAACTCGCGGCACAGCGAGCGGAACGGCCAGTCGGAGTAGCCGTCCATGGGCGCGAGGATGGCGTCGCCGTAGATGGGCACATCGCGGACGATAAAAGTTGGGGCGGGTGTTTCGTTCATCATACGAGAGATGTGAGTATAACAAAAAAATCAGACCCTAAAGGTCTTTAAGACCTTTAGGGTCTATGGTTACACTGTCTATTTCTTCAACCTGTCCACAAAATGCTTGCGGAATTTGGCCACCTTGGGCTCGATCACCACGCGGCAGTAGGGCTGGTTGGGATTGTGGGCAAAGTATTCCTGGTGGTAATCCTCGGCCACGTAGAACTTGTCCAGCGGCTCGACCTCGGTGACAATGGGATTCGGCCAGAGTCTGGATTCGCTGATCTCACGGATGACCGCCTCGGCTGCGGCACGTTGCTCTTCATCGTGGGTGAAGATGGCGGAGCGGTACTGCGTGCCCACATCCGCGCCCTGGCGGTTGAGCGTGGTCGGGTCGTGGATGGTGAAGAAGACGCGCAGCAGGTCGGCGTAATCCAGCGCGGACGGGTCGAAGGTGACCTGCACCACCTCGGCGTGGCCGGTCATGCCTGTGCAGACTGCCTGATACGACGGGTTCGCGACGTGCCCGCCCGCATAGCCCGACTCGACAGCGATTACGCCCTTGAGTTCGTCGAAGACGGCTTCCAGACACCAGAAACAGCCGCCGGCCAAGGTTGCTTTTTGAAGTGCATCCATATTGAATTCTCCTTTCCTCAAATGACTGCGATGTTTCTTGGACGCGGCGAAAGGTCGTAATCTTATTAAGGGAACATAATAATAAAAATGGGGCGGACCTGGGTCCGCCCCACTAAATACTAGGGGTCTCCTACGCTTCAGCCGTCTCAGTTGGGACAGGTTTCTTCAGCAGGAAGAGCATGCCCGTCGTCACCAGGGTGCCAGCCAGCAGGGCCACCACGTACATGCCGAGGTTGTCCACCGCGTTCGGGATGGGCAGCACGAAGATGCCGCCGTGCGGGACGTGCAATTGGCAGCCCGACACCGCCGAGATGGCGCCGGCGACGGCGGAGCCGACCATGATGGAGGGGATGACCGCGAACGGGTCACGGGCGGCGTAGGGGATCGCGCCTTCGGTGATGAAGGAGATGCCGAGGATGGCGGTGGAGGAAGCGGCTTCCTGCTCATCCACGGTGAAGCGATTCTTGAAGAGGAAGGCGGCCAGGGCGATGCCGAGCGGAGGGGTCATGCCGGCGGCCATCACAGCGGCCATCGGCAGGGAGACGTTGCTCGCGAGCAGGCCGACCGAGAAGGTGTAGGCGGCTTTGTTGACCGGGCCACCCATGTCGAAGGCCATCATGGCGCCGAGGATCAGGCCGAGCAGGGCGGCGCTGCCAGCTTGCATGGAGGTCAACCAGGCGGTCAGGGCATCCAGCACAGCCTTGACGGGCACACCCACCACGTAGAACATGACCAGGCCGACGAACAGCGAACTGACCAACGGCAGGATCAACACAGGCTTGAGGCCAGCCAGGTTGCGCGGCAGTTTGATGAGTCCATTGAGCCACTGAGTGAAATAACCAGCTACGAAACCAGCGATGATGCCGCCCAGGAAGCCCGAGCCGGTCACGCCAGCCAGGATGCCGCCGATCATGCCAGGGGCCAGGCCCGGGCGGTCAGCGATCGAATAGGAAATGTAGCCGGCCAGGATGGCAACCATCAGGCCGAAACCGCCCTTGGCGCCGATGGCGAAGATGTTGGCCCAGAAGGTGGTCCAGGCGGTGGCTTCCATGGTGGAGCCGTCCATCGCCAGGGTGGCATCGTAGGCGTAGATGCCGCGCGCGGCAAAACCGACGGCGATCAGCAGACCGCCTGCGACCACGAACGGGATCATGTAGGACACGCCCGTCATGAGGTGCTTATAGGCGCCCGAGAAACTTGCCTTGTTTGTTGTCATTCTTCATTCTCCTCAAAATGATTGATTAAGAAGCCAGCGCCGTGTTGATGACGCCCGCTCCATCTTTGATCGCCGCATTGCTGGAGGTTTCATAGATTTTCTTGCCTCCGAATCGGCTGAGATCCACTTTCGTATCGGCGGCGATGATGACCAGGTCGGCTTCCGCGATCTCGCTCGTGGTCAGTTTGTTCTCCGCGCCGATGGAACCCTGCGTCTCCACCTTGATGGTGTGACCCAGTTTCTTTGCGCCGCGCTCCAGGCCTTCGGCGGCCATGAAGGTGTGCGCGATCCCCGTAGGGCATGAGGTGATTGCTACGATCTTTGCCATGATTTTTCCTTTCGCGAATGGCTTGGATCTGGCAGCCCTACGGCTGCTCGATCACAAAGGGGGTAATGGTGACTTGCTGCTTGTACATTTCGATCACGCCGGCTTCGGGCTGTCCGCGCCCCAGGCGGGTGATCGCACTCAACGAGAACGCCGTCGCCAGACGGGCGCACTCGGTCAGTTCCAGATTTTGGGTCAGGCCAGCGACCAGGCCCGCCACCATGGCATCCCCCGCGCCGACGGTGGATTTGACCGCCACAACGGGCGGCTGGGCCACGAATGCCTGATCCTGCTCCACGAAGAGCGCCCCATCCCCGCCCATCGAGATGACCACCAGTTTCGTATCCGTGTTCAGCAGGGAGCGCGCCGCGCGGTGGACAGCGGACAGGTCATCCAGGGTCTCGCCCGTCAACTGGCTCAACTCATCCACGTTGGGTTTGAGGATGCAGGGGCGGGCTTTCAGGCCTTCGCCCAGGGCCTCTCCGCTGGTATCCAGCACCACGCGCTTGGATTTGCCTTTCAGCAGCGTAACGATCTGCCCGTAAAAATCGGGCGACAGTCCCGCCTGGAGGTTGCCCGCCAGCACGAACCAGTCGCAGGTCTCAGCCAGGAATTCGATCTGGTCGAGCAGGTCGCGGATTTTCTTCTCGTTTGGAACCTGGCCCGGCATGTTGATGTCGGTGGTTTCCTGGTTGTGCTCGTCGGTGATCTTTACGTTGACGCGCGTCTCGCCAGGGATGCGCACAAAATGATCGACGATCTTCTTGTGCGCGAAGTGCCGCTCGAAGATGGAGGCGTTTTCCACGCCCAGAAAACCCGTCACGGCCACGTCCATGCCGTAGTCCGCGAGGAAGGAGGCCACGTTCACGCCCTTGCCGCCCGCGTCGAAGCGCATCGCGCGTCCGCGGTTGACCGTCCCGATCTGGAAATCATCCGTGGACACGGTCTGGTCGATGGCAGGGTTGAGCGTGACCGTTGCAATTCTCATAAGGCGCGCACCTCGGCCGCCGTGCGGCACGCGAGCGCGGACTGGGCCAGCGCCTGGAGTTCCGCCAGCGAGGATTTGCGCATGTGCGCCTTGATGGTCGGGATGGTCGGCACGGTGACACTCAATTCCTTCACGCCCAGACCCGCCAGGATGGCCGCGCCCTTTGTGTCGCTGGCAGCGCCGCCGCAGACCGCCACCCACTTGCCTTCCTTCGTTGCCGCGCGGACGGTGATGTCCACCATGCGCAGTACGGCGGGGTTGAGCGCGTCGGCCTGCTTGGCCAGTTGCGGGTGGACGCGGTCCATCGCCAGCGTGTACTGGGTCAGGTCGTTGGTTCCGATGGAGAAGAAATCCACCAGTTTGGCGAACTGGTCGGCCAGGATGGCCGCAGACGGGACTTCGACCATGATGCCGATGTCGATCTTCGGCGCATTCAGTTCGGCGCGCACGGCCTCGGTCATCTCCAGCGCGCGGACCACGTCCTCGTAGGTGGAGATCATCGGGAACATGATGCGGATGTTGGCTTCCCTGGCGGCGCGATAAATGGCGCGCAATTGCGGCACGAACAGGTCGGGGCGCGCAAAGCACAGGCGGATGCCGCGAATGCCCAGGAAGGAGTTGTCCTCCTTTGGCAGGTCGAGGTGCGCCACCTGCTTGTCGCCGCCGATGTCCAGCGTGCGGATGGTCAGCGGGCGGCCGCCCAATGCCTTGGCCATGTCTCGATAGACTTCGTATTGTTCATCTTCGGTGGGCGTCTTACCGCTTTCGAGGAACAGGAATTCGGTGCGCATCAGGCCCACGCCCTGCGCGCCATGTTCCACCGCCTTGACCGCATCGGCCACTCGGTTGACGTTGGCGAAGACTTCGATCTCGGCGCCGTCGATGGTGCGGGCTTCGGCGAAACGCTCGGCAAAATCCACGCTCAACTGGCGCTGGATCTCTTCATGCAGTTGCTGGGCGCTTTCCACATCCTCGGCCTGCGGGTCAAGATAGAGCTGCCCGTTGAAACCATCCAGGATGCAGGCCGTGCCGCTTTCGATGTCGAGCACGGCGGGGCCAGCCGCCACGACAGCGGGGATGCCCATCGCGCGCGCAATGATGGCGGTGTGCGAGGTCGGCCCGCCCTTGGCGGTGATGAAGCCCAAGATCAGGTCGGGGTCGAGGTGGGCGGTATCGGAGGGAGTCAGGTCGTCGGCGATCAGCACCGAGGGCACGTGTGAGGTGGTCGGCGATTCATCCGCCACGCCCAGCATGTGACGCAGCACGCGCTGGCCCACATCGCTCAAGTCCATGGCGCGGCCCGCCATGACGGGATCGTCGAGTTTCATTAACTGGTCTGTGCGCGCGCGGATGGTCTCCTGCCAGGCCCAGGCGGCGCTGTGTTTTTCCTCGATCAGCGCGGCCACGGCATTCAGCAGTTCGCTGTCTTCCAAGAACTCGGCGTGTACCAAAAAGATCGAAGCCTGCCCCGAGCCGAGGCGGGTCTTCACCTCTTCATAAAGTTTGCGTAATTCCTTCTTCGCCGCTTCCACAGCCGTCTCGAACTGGCGTTTGCCTGTGCGCGGGCTGGTGGACGCATCCTCGACGACGATGCTCTTCGGGCGGTGCTGGCACAGCGGGCCGACGGCGATCCCGTCCGAGGCGGGCACGCCCCCAAAGGCGACGCCCGCCGTTTTGGGCGTCCAGGCCAACTGTCCGCGGGAGGAAGAGACAGGTTCCTCTTCGCCCAGTCCGCTTTCGATGCCGAGCTTCAGCGCCTGCAGCGCCTCGTCCGCATCTACGCCCTCGGCGGAAACGCGGATGGACGTTCCTTTGCCCGCCCCCAACTGGAGCAGCGACACGAGACTCTTCCCATCTGCGACCTGCATCCCATTGCGCACGCGGACTTTGGCCTGGTACCGTTTCGCAATCGTCACCAACTCTGTGGCGGGACGCGCGTGCAGGCCGGTGGCGTTGATGACCACGGCGTCGAAATATTGGTCGAAATCAGTTGTAATAGGTGTGGGAACTTCGGGACGTTGTCCCGTGAGGGATTCGATAATGTCGAGCTTGTCGGTCGTGACGGCTAGGCGGGCGGCTTCTTCTTCGTCGGAGACCACGCCCGTCAGCTTGCGCAAAATCCCGAGATGCTCATCCGATTTGGCGGCGATGCCGACCACAAGCTGGACGGTCTCGCCTTCGTTCCACGTCACACCTGCGGGCACCTGCAGGATGGCGATGCCTGTCTTGAGGATGAACTCACGGTTCTCTGGCATGCCATGCGGGATGGAAATGCCGTTGGCCAGGTAGGTATTC
>CALLJA010000601.1 GCA_938008865.1 uncultured Anaerolineales bacterium | reverse complement strand
CCAACACAAAAATCAATCTCCCCACCGAACATTGCGAGACCTGCCCCGCCTTTTACCAACTCGAACAGATGGGCATCAAGGTTGGCGATTTCGACCGCGTCGTCGCGCTGGCCGGCAACCCCAATACGGGCAAGTCCACGCTCTTCAACACCTTGACGGGACTCAAGCAACACACGGGCAACTGGCCAGGCAAGACCGTCACACGCGCTGAGGGCGGCTACCAGTTCAACAATGTCAAATACAAACTGGTGGATCTGCCTGGCACCTACTCGCTGCTCTCCGCTTCACAGGACGAGGAAGTGGCCCGTGACTTCATCCTGTTCGGCCAGCCCGACTGCACCATCGTCGTCACCGACGCGACCGCGCTGGAACGTAACCTCAACCTGGCCATGCAGGTGATGGAGATCACCGACCATGTGGTGGTGGCCGTCAACCTGATGGACGAGGCCCGCCGAAAAGGCCTGGAAGTGGACGCCCGCTCCCTGAGCCGTGACCTGGGCGTGCCCGCCATCCCGATCACGGCCCGCACAGGCGAGGGCGTCCATACCCTGCTGGCAACGGTGGCCGAAGTGATCGAAGGCCAGGTCGCCACCAAACCCATCCGCGTGAACGGCACGCCCGAGTTCCAGAAGGCGGTCCACGAGTTGGCCGCCATGATCGAACAGATGTCGCCCGGCATCCCGAACGCGCGCTGGCTGGCCATCCGCCTGCTGGACGGCGATGCCCGCGTGCAGCAGGCCATCACCAGCGGCGAACTGAACGAGATCGTCGCCCGCCAGCAGCGCGCCGACGTGCAATTCAGCGGAAAGATGTCTGTGGAAGGCAGGCAATAATTCCGATGGTTTCGATACGGGCGGGAAGAGCGCCCGCCCTACTCAACCATCTTACGAAATGGACAAGCTTATGACAACTTCCGTTCAACCCAACGACGTGCTCGCCAAGGCCGAAGCCCTGCGCAACAATCTCAGCACGGGCTTTCGCGATGAGATCGTCAAGTCCATGTACTCCGAGGCCGAGAGCATCGCGCATCGCGCCGTCAAGACCGCTTCGGACAAAAAATACGACTTCGACCAGAAGATCGACCGTCTGGTCACCTCCCCCATCACAGGCCTGCCAATCATGCTGTTGTTGCTGGCCGCATTGATCTGGCTGACGGTGGAAGGCGCCAACGTCGCCTCTGATGCCATCGCCACGGTGTTGTTCACCCTCGGAGACTGGGGCCGCACCCTGTTCGAAACCATGCGCCTGCCGTGGTGGGTGACGGGCTTCGTCTGGGACGGCGTCTATCGCGGACTAGCCTGGGTCATCTCGGTCATGTTGCCGCCCATGGCCATCTTCTTTCCCGCCTTCACCTTTCTCGAAGACCTGGGCTACCTGCCGCGCGTGGCCTTCAACCTGGACTGGATGTTCAAGAAAGCGGGCGCACACGGCAAGCAATCGCTGACCATGGCGATGGGCTTCGGCTGCAACGCCGCGGGCGTGGTGGCCACGCGCGTGATCGACTCGCCGCGCGAACGCCTGATCGCCATCCTGACCAACAACTTCGTCCCGTGCAACGGCCGCTTCCCGACCCTGATCATGCTGGCCACCGTCTTCGTGGCGGCAGGTTTTGGCGGATTTACCTCCTCCATCATCGCCGCGGGAACCGTCGTCGGCGTGGTGCTGATCGGCGTGGGCTTCACCTTCCTGATGTCGTGGATCCTCTCGCGCACGGTGCTCAAAGGCGAAGCCTCGGCCTTCACACTGGAACTTCCGCCTTACCGCCGCCCGAACGTAAGCCGCATCCTCTATACCTCGATCATCGACCGCACCATCTTCGTGCTGTGGCGCGCGATGCAGACCGCAGCCCCCGCGGGCGCCATCATCTGGATTCTAGCCAACGTACCTGTCGGGACCTCGAACCTGGCCGCCGTCATCGCGGGCCGGCTAAACCCCTTTGGCCTGCTGCTCGGCCTGGACGGCGTGATCCTGCTCTCGTACATCATCGCCATCCCCGCCAACGAGATCGTCGTCCCAACCATGATGATGATGTATATGGGCGCGGGCATGATGGTGGACGGCCCATCCACGAACGAAGCCATCCGCTCGCTGCTGGTCGGCGGCCACGGCTGGACCATGCTGACGGCCATCAACCTGATGCTGTTCGCCCTGCTGCACAACCCATGTGGCACGACCATTATCACCATCTACAAGGAAACCAAATCCCTCAAGTGGGCGACCCTAAGCGTGGTCATCACCCTGGGTACTGCCTTCCTGGTCACCTTCCTGACGGCCACGGTCGCAAGGCTGCTGGGCTGGGTTTAGGATTTGCGCGGTAATTAGGGATTGGTAATTGGCAGCCAGGCCATGAGGACAAAAATCCTCATGGCCTGGTCTTGTGTTTGGAGGCGCTGCGCCATCGGGTAAAATAGCGCCATCACCGTACAAGGAGTATCAACATGGATATGCAATATCGCCGCCTCGGGCGCGCGGGCATCAAGGTCAGCGTTCTATCGTTCGGCTCGTGGGTCACGTTCCACACCCAGGCAGACGTCGATTCAGCCGTGCAGATGATGAAGGCCGCCTACGACGCGGGGGTCAACT
This sequence comes from uncultured Anaerolineales bacterium, assembly GCA_938008865.1. Classification (GTDB taxonomy): domain Bacteria; phylum Chloroflexota; class Anaerolineae; order Anaerolineales; family Villigracilaceae; genus JACPVF01. Next base: position 1,533 of record CALLJA010000601.1, on the reverse strand, counting down.
TCTTCGACAATGCTGAAGTCTACGCGGGCGGGCGCTCGGAAGAGGTGATGGGCAAGGCGCTGAAGGAACTGGGCTGGCGTCGCGGCAGCTACCTCGTCTCGACCAAGCTCTTCTGGGGCCTGCACAACGGTCCGAATGAGCGCAATACGCTCAACCGCAAACGTCTGCTCGAAGGCATCGACGGCTCACTCAAGCGCTTCGACATGGATTACGTGGACATCGTCTACTGTCACCGCGCCGATCCCGAGACCCCCATCGAAGAGACCGCCCGTGCCATGAGTGACATCGTCCAATCGGGGCGCGCCATCTACTGGGGCGTCTCGGAGTGGAGCGCAGACGAGATCCGCGCTGCGTGGAACGTCTGCGACAAGTACGGCTGGCACAAGCCTGTCACCGAACAGCCGCAGTACAACCTGTTCCACCGCGAGCGCGTCGAAAAGGAATACGCCCGCCTGTACGAGGACATCGGCCTGGGCACCACCATCTGGAGTCCGCTGGCCTCGGGCCTGCTGACAGGCAAATACCAGAAAGGCATCCCCGCCGACAGCCGCGGCGCGCTCAAGGGCTACGAGTGGCTGCGCAATGCCTTGACCGACAAGGAACGTCTGTCCATCGTGGACAAACTCGGACACCTGGCCAAGGAACTGGATTGCTCGCTCGCCCAGTTTGCCATCGCCTGGTGTGCGAAGAACCCGAACGTCAGCACGGTCATCACGGGCGCCAGCCGCGTGGAACAGGTCCACGAGAACATGAAGGCGCTCGAGGTCCTGCCCAAATTGACCGACGACGTGATGAAACGGGTGGACGAGCTCATAGGGAAGATAACGGAAGAGGAAGATTAACCAAAAGAGACGGTCACCTCGTAGGTGGCCGTCTCTTTTTTCAAACCGTATTACGGGATGGTCTGCTGCCAACGTCCGCCCATCATCCCACCCGGGCCGCCGCGGAAGCCGTTTCCGTTGCCCGCGCCGTTGTGCATCGGACAATTGCCTGTTCCATAGCCGTTGGCTTGCACCCGTTGCAGCATGAAATCGGCCTGTTCGCGGGTCATCGCGCCATCTGCCACTGCCGCGTCGAAAGCGGCGGTATGGACCTCGGTCAGGAAGGCGGGGATGTCCGCCTCGGCGATGCCGTTGTCGAGGGCGATCTGGTACATGGTCTTGCCCGCGGCGAACTGCTCTTCCACCTGCTCTTCGGTCAAGCCAAGCTTCTCGGCCAGCGCGCGCTCGACGTAATCGTGCATCGGGCCGTAGCCGCCGCCACCCATCATGCCGCGGCCATAGACAGGCGGCTGTCCGCTTTGGGCGTAGGCAACACCCACACCCACGGCGCCCACTACCAACAAGGCCAGGGCGATCACAGATACGATCAAAACAGTTTTCTTCATGTTACATACTCCTTTGAGTAACTTTTCATTTGGGTCTTGCAATGCTCAAAGGATACTTCGCAATTGTAAAGACTCGATAAAGAAATCGATAAGAGCATAAAAAGAAAAGACGGGACCGAAATCCCGTCTTTTGGTCTATTCATCCT
>CALLJA010000600.1 GCA_938008865.1 uncultured Anaerolineales bacterium | reverse complement strand
CGGACCGGCAACTGGTCAACTTTCGAGCGGCGCGCGAATCGCTGGCGGTGACCCGTCTCGTCGCGGAATACGCGCGCGGCGGACGCAGCCATCGCATGGAAGTACGCCTGATCCTCGAGCCGACCGGGGTCAATGGACAGCGCCTGCGCAAGGAGATTCTGCTCGACGGCGTGAAGCGCTCGATGAGCGAGGTGATCGGCCATTTCAATGCCGTCATCTTCGTGCCGCAGATGTCGCAGATCATCGAAGGCGCGCCCGACGACCGCCGTCGTTATCTCAACCTGGCGCTGGCGCAGACCGTCCCCGCCTATGCGCGAGCGCTGAGCGAGTATAACCAGGCGCTCACGCAACGTAACGCGCTGCTCAAGGCGCTGAGCGAACGCCCGGGCAACGGCGACCAACTGTCGGTGTGGGATGAAACGCTGGCCCGCCTCGGGGCGCAGATCATCCTGTGGCGCATCCAGGCTGTGCAGGAGATCGAGCGCTTCGCGGCGCGCGTCCACTCGCAGTTGACGCGCGGAGCCGAGGTCCTGCGGCTGGCCTATGAACCCGCCTACGATCCGCTGCCCAAACCAAGCGGTCAGATCGGCCTGAAGATCGATACTGTGGTGGACCGCTCGGGCCTGGACCTGAAGACCATCGAGGCGGGATTCCGCGAACGACTGACGCAGATCCGCGGCGAGGAGATCGCGCGCGGCGTGACGACCGTCGGCCCGCACCGCGACGAGTTGCGCTTCCTTGCAAATAACATCGACCTTGGCGATTACGGCTCGCGTGGACAGGTGCGCACGACCCTGTTGGCGCTCAAGCTGGCCGAGGTGCAATGGATGAAGGAGCGCACGCAGGAGTGGCCCGTCATCCTGCTGGATGAGGTGATGGCCGAGCTCGACATGCAGCGCCGCACCGACCTGTTGCAGTACGTCGGCGAGACTGAGCAGGTATTGTTCACCACCACCGATACGAAATTGTTCTCGGCAGGGTTCGTCGAAGCCGCCGAGATTTGGAATGTTCACGATGGGACCGTGCAGGTCCAGAAAAAGGAGCAGCCATGACCGTCAAACATGCAGCCAATGTCGAGGCGAAGAACGTCGCCGCGGGCAGGGACACGACCATTCAGGTGCTCATCTCAGCGCAGGAGGGACCGAACTTCGCCATGCGCAAGTTCTCGATGCAGCCCGGCGGCGGGATGCCGCGTCACACCAACACGGTGGAGCATGAGCAATACGTCCTGCGCGGACAGGCCACCATCACCATCGGCGAGGAGACGCATCACGTCCAGGCTGGGGACGTGGTCTTCATCCCGGATGGCGTAATCCATTCTTATGAAAATACGGGCGGGGAGCCTTTTGAATTCTTATGCCTGATCCCCAACAAGGAAGACAAGATCACAGTCGTCGATGAAGCAGCGTGCTGATAATGAGAAATAAAAACGGGACGATTAATCGTCCCGTTTGCTTTTAAATTTTTCTGCGTAATCTGAGTCATCTGTGGATTTTACAGTGGCGTTTTGGCCGGTACGCCCGGCTTGCGGGGATATTTCGGCGGCGTGGCGGCGGTCTTCTCCACCAATATCAGGAAGCGGTCATCGGCCACACCAGGCAGGTTGACCTGCATTACCTGTTTCAATCGTCCGCCCAACAACTTCATCGCCCCTTCCGCGGACTGCGCTTCGGCGGGTCCGCTTTCGCCTTTTTGAGCCAGCATCATCCCGCCTACCTTGACGAGCGGCAACAGGAACTCGCTCAACACGTTCATCTGCGCCACGGCGCGGGCCACGGCCCAATCGTAGGCTTCGCGATGCTTCGGGTCCTGGCCGAGGGTTTCAGCGCGGGCCTGGATCACGTCCACGCCGTCGAGGCCAAGCACGCGGACGATGTGCTGGCAGAACATGGCCTTCTTGCCCACCGATTCGACCAGGGTCAATTGCAGGTTCGGATACAGGATTTTGAGCGGCAAGCCGGGGAATCCCGCGCCCGTGCCCACATCCACCAGGCGGGTCGGCGGATTGGCCTTCCAGGCCAACACGCACGAGAACGAGTCGAGGAAATGCTTGGTGCGGATGGCCTCCATCTCGCGGATGGCGGTCAGGTTGAATTTCTGGTTCCAATCCATCAACTCGCGCTCGTAGGTGATGAGCGCCATCACCTGTCGGCCCGTGAGGTGGATGTTGAAAAGCGTCTGCGCAGCCTGGGCAAGTTTTTCCATCGCGGTGATTATAAAACAAAAAAGGGGGCGGGCTTGCGGCCTGCCCCCAAAGGGTGACTCTCTTACTTGGTCTCTTCGACCTGGGCGGACTTGGCCGCCTTCGGCTTGCGGATGCGGCGGAAGAACGCGCGCGCAATCAGGAACAGCACGTAGAACGGCAGCAACACCAGCAGGATGATCCACAAATCGCGCAGGAAGAAGCCGATGAAGAACTCGGCAAAGCCCTGCAGGAAATTGATCAGGCCCTGGACGGCATCGCGGGCCACGCCCTCGGGCTTCCAGCCGCCGATCTCCAACGGCTGGATGGTGGCTTCAGCCGCGACGTTGATATTGATGGCCGACATGGCCGCGGACTCTTCGTAATACTTCATCTGGCCCTTGACCAGCTCGATCTGCTCGCGGATGGCGGTCAACTGGTTGAAGACGTCCAGCACGTCCTGCGTATCGGTGGCATTCTCCAGGATCTTGTTGAGCTGCGCCTCGGTGGCTTCGAGGTTCTTCAGGCGTGATTGCAAGTCGACATAATCGGCGGTGACGTCCTGCCCTGAGCGGGATTCGCTCTGCACCTCGACCACGTCCTTCTTGATCGCATCCAGCGCCTGGTCCAGTTTCTCGGACGGCACGCGGATGGTGATGCTGGCCTGCGGCACGTCCACGTAGCGGTCGCCGCTGTAGACCTGGGTCTGGTACAGGTTGGACGAGACGACATAGCCGCCCAGGGTTTTCGCCAGTATCTCGATCTCCTTCATGCGCGCACCCACGTCGGAGACGACGATGGCTACGTCCGCGTTTTGGATGACGAGCCGCTCCACGGCGGCGGTCTGCCTGGACCCGCCCGAGGTGGGCGCGCTGTTATCGACAGCGTACCCTTCCTGCGAAACGAGCGGCATGCCCGCCCCGCCGTAATCGGCCATGGGCGCGGCAGCAGGCATCTCCATCATGGCGGGAGCGCTGGTCGGAGCGGCCTGCGAGGCGCAGGCGGTCAGCAACAGGGCGGCAGTCGACAGGACGAGCACAATACGTTTCATGGTCTCTTCTCCTCAGAATTCATTCGGCGTTCGATAAATCAAAAACGCCCGGATGGGCGTTATTGTTCCCCTGACTTGCTTTACCAGCCTTCCACCAGGCGCAGCGCGTGCTTCTCGGGCAATTTGGCCGCGCGGATGCGCGCCTGCACCGCGGCGATATCGTAGGGCACGCGGCGCGGGGTCCAGGTGCGGGCCTCGGGGTCGTAGAGCGCGTAGGCGGCGCGCGGGTCGCGGTCGCGGGGCTGGCCGACCGATCCGGGATTCAGGAGCATGCGCGGGGTCAGACTGAGGGGGTGATCCACCTTGGGGGTTTCGAGGGAGACGCGGTCGGTGGTCTCATCCAAGCGAAACAGGCACTGGATGTGGGAATGTCCCACAAAACACCAGGGGGTGTCGAAGTGGTCAAAGTTGAGACGCGCCGAAAGCGTGTTGAGCACGTACTCCCACAGCGGGTCGCGTGGACTGCCGTGGGCCAGGGTGGCGTTGGCGCGCACCTTGGTGTTCTGCGGCAGGGAGCGCAGGAAATCGGCGTTCTGGATGTTGAGCGCGCGCTCGGCCCACAACAGCGAACGGCGCGCGTCACCATTGAAAGTCTCGAAGGGCATGCGCCCGATCACAGCCACGTCGTGGTTGCCCAGCAGGCAGGTCAACTGCGGCAGGTCGCGCATCTGCTCGACCACCTCGTTGGGGTCGGGGCCATAGCCCACCATGTCGCCGAGACACCAGGTCTCGTCCACGGGGCCAGCATCATCGAGCACGGCCTTGAGGGCGGTAAAGTTGGCGTGAATGTCTGAAATGACCAGGATGCGCATGATTACTCCAACAACGTTGCAACGGTCCGCAGGATGGCCTCGGCCACTTCATTTTTACCCATCAACGGCATGGACTCTTTCCGCCCGTCGGCGAAGAGAAGGGTAACGCGGTTGGTCTCGACGCCGAAACCCGCGTCGGCGGCGGAAATATCGTTGGCAACGATCAGGTCCAGATTCTTGGATTTCAATTTCTCGCTTGCATTGTCGAGCAGGTCGCGGGACTCGGCGGCAAAGCCGATAACGACTCGCGGCTTCTTTTCCTTCGACCGTAAGCCTGCCACCGCTTTCAAGACATCGGGCGCCGCCTCGAGTTCGATCTGCGGGATCCCGTCCCGCTTCTTCATCTTGTCGGCCGCGACATGCTTCGGGCGGAAGTCGGCCACCGCGGCGGCCATGACCAACGCGTCAGCGTCGGCGCACTCGGCCAGCACGGCGTCCTTTATCTCCTCGGCCGTGCGGACGGGGACGAGCCGCGCGCCGACGGGGACCGTCAACGCGGTGGGTGTGGAGATCAAGCACACGTCCGCGCCCAGGTCGAGCGCGGCCTGCGCCAGAGCGTACCCCTGTTTTCCCGAGGAGTGATTGGTTAAAACCCGCACAGGGTCGAGCGGTTCCTGAGTCCCGCCTGCCGTGACAACGACCTTCTTGCCCGCCAGCTTTTCCCTTTTGCCCAGCGCCATGCGGATGCGTCCCAGCACTTCGGCGGGCTCGGACATACGTCCCCTGCCGAGCAGGCCCGAGGCCAGGTGTCCTTCGGCGGGGCCGACGACCGTCGCGCCGCGCTCGATCAATGCGGCGAGATTCGCCTGGGTGGCGGGCGCGTCGAACATGCCGCCATCCATGGCGGGCGCGATCACCAGCGGACAGGTCGCCGCCAGCGCGGTGACGGTCAGCAGGTTGTCGGCCAGGCCGTGCGCCAGTTTCGCCAGCGTATCGGCGGTGCAGGGCGCAATGACCAGCAGGTCGGTGGAATGCCCGAGGCCGACGTGCAGCACGTGCGCTTCGCCGCCCCACAGGTCCGTATCGGTGTAGGCGCGGCGGCCCGTCACCGATTGGAAGGTCAACGGCGTGACGAATTTCTCCGCCGCCGCGGTCAGGATCACATCCACCTGCGCGCCCGCCTGGGTCAGTTTGGACGCCAGGTCCGCCGCCTTGTAGGCCGCGATGGAGCCCGTCACGCCGAGCAGGATGTGTTTGTCTTTCAAAATGCTCATAACGGTTGATTATACCTGTCTGGAATAAAAAACTCCGATGCGTTTCTGCATCGGAGTTTCTGGCTAGAACAGGCCTTCCAAATACTGACGCGTGCGCTCGTGCTTCGG
>CALLJA010000599.1 GCA_938008865.1 uncultured Anaerolineales bacterium | reverse complement strand
TTCTGGTCCTTGAGGTCGTTCTCCAGCGCTTCGAGCTTGCGGGCCACGATCTTCTGGACCTGGCTGATATGCTTGCTGGTGATCTTCTCGCCGGCGGCGATGATCTTGTCATTGTCCGCGCCGAAGAGCACATCCTTCTTGGCGGGCTGGCCCATCTGGTCCTGGAGGGTTTTCTCGAGCTTCTGGCCTTCCTTGATGATCGGGTCGAGCTGTTCGGCAATGCGCTCGTCATATTCCTGCTCGAAGGCGGCGCGCTTCTGGTTGATCTCGGCAATCAGGCGGTCGCGGTGAGTCTTGATCTCGGCAATCTTGGAGTTCGTACCCGCAGCCTGTTCCCGCTCCGAGACGGTGATCTCGTCTTCGAGCCGCTGCAGGGCTTTCTTACGAGCCTCTTCGTCCACGTAGGTGACGATGTACTGCGCAAAATAGAGCACGCGGTCCAGGTTACGGCGGGAGATATCCAGCAGCATGCCCAGATAAGAGGGGACGCGGCGCGTGTACCAGATATGAGCCACCGGGGTGGCCAGCGAGATGTGGCCCATGCGCTCGCGGCGGACGGCGGCACGGGTTACCTCCACGCCGCATTTATCGCAGACGATGCCTTTATAACGGGGATTCTTGTACTTGCCGCAGTAGCACTGCCAGTCGCGGGTCGGGCCAAAGATGGCCTCACAGAACAACCCGTCCTTCTCGGGTCGCAATCTGCGATAGTTGATCGTTTCGGGTTTCAGCACCTCACCGTACGACCACGACATGATCGTGGAGGGTGAAGCCAGGCTGATGCGGAGCGCGGTCAGGCCCTTGGTTTCCACTGGTCCTCTCCTTCGTCACCAAAAAAATGAGTATTCACCGGGCAATCCTTGCGCGCCTCAAGATGGCGCATTCAAGAGACAAACAAACGCAAGCGCTCTGAGACTTTTTCTCAAGCGCTTGCTGGGGGTTGCCCAATTAGTTAAATCCAACCCCTAGATTATACGCCGGATTAGATGAAAGTCAAGCGAATTTCAAGTGAGAATCCGCTCGAAAGGCCTCGGGGATTCCGGCACACCTGCGCTTTGAAGCACGGTGCAAATCCCCGAGGTCTGGCGCTTGCTGCTTTACGAACGCGGGGCGCGGTTGCGGTAGAGGCGTTCGCTGGGCACAGCGCGCATCTTTTCCACATCCAGGCCCATGTCGAGGAAGTCGGCGATGGTTTGGCAGAGCGGATCGGGCGCAGCCAGCATCTTGTTGTAGTCCACGTACAGGACCGACAGGTTGGGCTGACGCGCGAGCCAGTACTTAGCGGCGGCCACGTGCTTCTGGAATTGTTCCTGCATCTCGGCATCGCCGATGGTCGCCTCTTCCTGACGGTTGGACAGCATTTTCCTCTGTGAGGCCAACACCTCTCCGATGGCGCGTTCCATGAAGATGACTTTGTAGTGGTACTTAGCAGGCAAGTATTCCAGTAACGCTGAAATGACCTTGACCACCTTGCCCTGCGCGCCGTCCAGCCAGGCGGTCTGGCCGCTGGGCATCTGCTTGACGGTCTCGAACTCGTAGTAGCCGTTCGGGTTGTCGTCGTCAGCGGTACGCAGGGAATCGGTGACGACCTGCAGACCGCCCTGCTCAAGCATCTTCATCATCATCGAAGTGCCCGAACGCGGCAGGCCAGAGACCACCACGATCTCCTTTTGGACGGGGGCGGGCGGACGCCCAAAGAGTTTCTTCAGCATGGTTATAGATACCCCAATCCCTTGAGGCGCTCTTCCAGGTCCTTTTGGCCCTGGGGGCCCATCTGCGAGGGCGGCTTGATGTAGGACTGGTCGAGGTGTTTGCCCAGGGCCAAGAAGGGGATGTCGCGGAAGGACAGCCCGGGCATGTTGGCCACGTCGCGGTTCGCGAAGAGGACGGCGGGGACGGCATTGGCGTCGATGCAGTGATCCGCGCCCCAGTGGTCGGTATTGGATTCCAAATCGGTCGCGCCGATCTTGCCGAGGCCGGTCTCAGACGAGGCGCGGAATCTCGGGGCGTAGCCCAGCACAAGGTCCGGGCCGAGGCGGGAATAGGGTCCCGTGAATGCCTCATGTTTGGGGAGCACGCGGTTGAAGATCGTCTCGCCGTTGGGGGTCTTCCAATCCAGCAGTTTGGCGCGGATCTCTTCGAGCAGGGCTTCGAGCTCTGCGGCCTGGACGATGCCCTGACCTTCGCGGCCTGCCACATTTAGGTACAGGCTGTTAAGGCCGAGCGCGTAGGCGCGGGTCTTGGACCAATCCACCTTGCTCAAGTCGCCGCCGTCGGGCGTGGTCAGGGTCATGTAGCCGTTCTGGACCAGCCAGTGGTTGACGTTGACCTTGGTCTCAAAGGTCTTGAAGCCGTGGTCCGACATGACCAGGTAACGATATTTTTGCAGGCCGAGCTTGTCGATGCGGGTTTGCACGTCGCCGACGAAGCCGTCGAGTTTGAGATACCATTCCTCGACAATGTCAGTGCGGTCGCGCAGGAACATGTGCTGGACGCGGTCAAGACAGTCGAAGATACCCGCCAGCACGCCTTCCTTGAAGTTGTCGAGGCGGCGATAGAAGACGCGCTTGCGCGACTCGAAGATCGAATCACACAAGGCGAGGAACTGGTCATCGGTGATGCAGTCGTCTTCGAGGGCGTTAGTATCCTGCGGCCAGCCAAGCGTGAGGAATGGCCCGGCGTTTGTCCACGAATCCTTGGCCAGCGAGGGCGGGGCGGCATAGTGCCACGGCGAATGCAGCGGATGGATCTGCAGCGGCAGAAAGTACAGGCTAACGCGGCCCTTCACCTCGGTCAGGATGACTTGGGTGATGGCGTGCAGGGTGGACATGAATCCGGCCGGGAACTGGAGCTCGAGGATCGGGCTCCATTGTCCCAGCTTCAGGTCCAGGGTTTGTTTGCCGATGGTGAAACGGGCAGAGGTTTCGTCGAGAACATCCACCGTGACCGGCAGGAGGATGGGCTTGATCCCGTCTTTGGTCTTGGTCTTCGGCCCTTCAAGGGCGCCGCTAAACCTCCCGCGCCCGGCCGATTCAAGCTTCAACACCTGAGTCTTTTTCTTCTCGGAAGGCTCACTGGTCATGAGCGTGCCCACGCCCAACTGGCCGCGGATGTCGGGCGTGCCCAGGCCGGGGATGGTGCCGACCGGCAGTTCGGGCCGCGCGGGGAAGAGGGCGGGCCACCACAGCGCCGTGGACGGGAAGCCCATATCGGCCGCCTCGTGGAAGAGGGTCTTGGTGGTGTAGGGCGGCATGAACTGCTCACCGAGCGCGCTCTGGCGGGTGGGCAGCAGCGAAACGTACGGAATATATGAAGCCGGGTCGCGGTGAACGAAGTCGAAGATGCCGTGCGAACCGGGATCCACCCCGGTGGCAATGCTGGTCCACGAGACTTCGGTCTGGGGCGGCGAACAGACTTCGAGACGGGAATAACCGCTTGCGCTGGCATATTTGCCCAGGTTGGGCATCTTCCCCTGTTCGAGCAGTCTTTCAAACGTACCCGGGTCGAATGAATCAAACCCTGTGATAATCGTGCGCATTTACTGGCTGTCCTCGTCCTTATCCTTGCGCAAGCGGCGGCGCAGGCTGGCGATGGCCTGGCGGATCTTGCTGCCAAAGATCAACAACGTGCCGGAAACGGCAACGAAAGCGGCGGCCAATACCTGGAACAACATGCCGCCGGTGTTGGGATCGATATACATAATCTGCCTCTCTTTTCTCTAGGTGAAACCGTCCTGTATTTTACACACTTTGGGGTGCGACGTAAACCGCCAAAAATCCCTTTCCCCGAGTTCTTGACATACCATCATGCGTCAGGTAGAATGTCACTCGCCTTGTTTACGGGCCTGTAGCGCAGTTGGGAGCGCGCCTCAATCGCACTGAGGAGGTCAGGGGT
>CALLJA010000598.1 GCA_938008865.1 uncultured Anaerolineales bacterium | reverse complement strand
CTTTGCGCGCATACCTGGACCGTCTTAATGCCTGGCCGATCCGCCAGCGGGCCGCCCTGCTGGAGGCGGTAGCCTATCTGGGACTGGTCATCCTGCTGTTTGCGCTCGTGCCCGCCGAGTACGCAGGCCGCCCGATCCTGGGCAACATGATCATCGCTGCGCCCGCCGCCGCGGCGGCCTTGCAGGTCTTGTTCTCGTTTTCCTCCCTGCCCGGAGAGCGGCGCGAGGCCTGGCTGTACTTGGGGCTGGCTTTGGCAGGCTGGGCGCTGCGGCACATTGCCTGGATCTTTTACGGCCTGTGGCCCAGCCAGGATCCGCCCCTCTTCTCCCTGGCAGACCTGCCCGGGGCCCTGGCCTATCCACTGGCTGCCTACGGCCTGCTCAGGCTCTCGGGCGGTTTTCGCCACGCCCCGGCCCGCTTCCGTTTTTTTCTCGACCTGATCATCAATTCGGGCGTGGTCGTCACCCTGGGCTGGCTCCTGCTGACCCGCGCCCTGCCTCTCGGCCCCCTGCAATTGCTGCCGATGGCCTATCCCATCGCCGACCTGGTGCTGCTGATGGTGGTGGTCAATCTGGCGCTGGCGGGCGGTCTCTCGCGCGCTGCCGCCTACGTGCTGGGGGGCAGCCTGGTGGCGCTGGCCGTCTCCGATTACGCCAACAGCATCCTCGGCTTGTACCAGGGCAGCCTGGCGGGGTCCGTTCTCAGCCTGGGCTGGGTGATCGCCTACCTGCTGATCGGGAACGAGGTCATCCGTCAGCGCAGCGATGCGGACCGCGCCAGCGAACGTCCGCCCCTGCTGGATTTGAACGCGCAACTCCAGAATATCCTGCCCGTCACCCTGGTCCTGGCGCTGGCCTGGTATCTCCTCAGCGACTGGCGGCTGCGCGGCGCGCTCTCGAATTTCGGGCTGGTGATGAGCCTGTTATTCGTGGCCATGCTGGTGGTCCGCTTGGGCATTCGCGCGGGCGAGGTGGAACTTCAGCGCTACTGGCAGTTGTTCAGCAGCCTGGGCGAGCCCGCCTTCATTTGCGACGTCAAGGGGCGCATCGTGCTGGGCAACCCCGCCTTCTCGCAACTGGCGGGCGGGCAGGGCGAGAATCAAGGCGACGGCAGCCTGTTTGCGTTCTTTGAATCCGCGGCGCTCTCCGCCGAGACTCTGGCGCGGGCCGCGCGCGAGGTCGTCACCGATGAGGTGACCCTGGCGGGCGGGCGCGCCCCCTACCTGCTGACCCTCAGCCCTGTCCACGCCGAGGGGCGGCGCAGGTTGATCGCAGGCGTGGCCCACGACCTGACCGAGCAAAAACAACAGCAGGACGCCCTGCGCGCCGCCTTTGGCGAATTGCAGGCCGTCCACCGCCAGGTGGAAACGCTCAACACCGAACTCGAAGCGCGCGTGCAGGAGCGCACCCGTACCCTTCAGGAAGCCTATGATCGGTTGGAAGACCAGAACCGCCAGTTGCAGGAACTCGACCGCCTCAAGACCGATTTCGTCTCGATGGTTT
>CALLJA010000597.1 GCA_938008865.1 uncultured Anaerolineales bacterium | reverse complement strand
CTCAGCCCTTGTGGAGGATGCCATGAAGAAACGCCTGACCGTGCTCCTGCTGGGAGCCTGCCTGCTGGCCTGGGGCCTGTTCCCGCGCCAGGCCGTTTCCGCTGCCCCGCGGCTCGAGCCGAGCGCCTCCGAGTTGATCGCCGAGGTCAACAGCCTGCGCCTCGCCAACGGCTTGAACGCGCTCGCCTCCCACCCGATCCTGATGCAGGTGGCCCAGAGCCAGGCCGACGCGCTGCTGGCCACCGAAGGCGCGGCGGGGCACAGCCGCCCCAACGGCATGACCCTCACCCAGCAATTGCTCCTGCTGGGCTACCCGCTCTCGGGCGACCTCTCGCTGGGCGGATACCGCTCCGAGAACTTCGTCTTCGGCTACGGCATGACCGCCCGCGACGCGGTCGGGGCCTGGCAGGGCGACGAGCCGCACACCAACACCATGCTCTCGCCCAACCGCAGCGACATCGGCGCGGGCGTCTCGGTCGGCAGCGACGGCACGGTCTATCTCGTCATCGAGACCGCCCTGCAGACCGCCAGCGGCCAGCCGCAGGAAGACGCCAGTCAATACCTGCCGGGCGGCAGCGCTTCGGCCCTCAACCCCGAAGACGCGCTCAGCCAGTACATCGTGCCCATCACGCTCGCCACGGCCCGCCCCAACGGCGACGTCTACCACAAGGTCCAGTACGGCCAGACCCTGTGGGCCATCGCGGTCGAGTACCACACGCGCATCGCCGAGATCCGCCGCCTGAACAACCTGCGCAGCGACACGGTCTATCCCAACCAGTTGCTGTTGGTGATGCGCGGCGCGACGCCGCCCCCGCCTGCCTCGCCGACGGTTGCGCCCGCCGCCACCAAGTCGCTCCACGACGTGGTCCTGCCCCCGCCTGGGGTGGCTCCCAGCCCCACGCCCGCCGCGCCGCCCGAAGCCGCTCCCGCCCCCGCCAGCGGACCCTCGCTGGGCATGGTCGTGCTCCTGCTGGCCGTGCTGATCGTGGTCGGCGGCGGGACGGCCGCCTGGTTCATCCGCGAACCCGCCAAATAACGTCATTGCGGGGAGGGCGGCAGCCCGACAACGTATGCCAGCAGTGGTAAGCGATCTGGCCTGCCAATTTGGAGATTGCTTCGCCCTATCGGGCTCGCAATGACGAGACCATAGGTTGGGTGATGGATATTCCACAGCGTAGTATTGGCTCGCAATGGCATCGACAGGAAGGTATAATCCCCCCGACCAGCGCCGTCTATAATACCCACGGTCACAAATTGCGCTTTCCCTTCTCTAAAAAAAGCGCAATTTGTGACCGAGTGCGGTATAACAGACGGCGCAACTTATGAATGGAAGTGAACGCATGGACATCTCTGTAGCATTGGGCGGCGGCGGCGCCAAGGGCAACTCTCATATCGGCGTATTGCGCCGCCTCGAAAAAGAAGGCTATCGCATCCGCGCGGCCGCGGGCACCAGTTTCGGCGGCATCGTGGCCGTGCTGTACGCGGCGGGCTATTCCCCCGCCCAGATCGAGGACCTGTTCCTCAAAGTGGACCAGACCAAACTCTATGGCCGCCGCCCCAACGAGGGCCCGTCCCTGTTGGGGCTGGCGGGCGTCAGCCAGTGGCTGGATGAGGTCCTCGGCCAGCGCACCTTCGCCGACCTCAAGATTCCCTGCGCCGTCACCGCTGTGGACCTGAAGGGCGGCCGTGAGGTCATCCTCTCGGAGGGCCTCGTCAGGGATGCGCTCCTCTCCACCATCGCCCTGCCTGGCATCTTTCCCACCTTCGAGACCAACGGCTGGCAGCTGGTGGATGGCGGCGTGCTGAACCCGGTGCCCGTCTCGGTGGCGCGCGTGCTGGCCCCCAACCTGCCCGTGGTGGCCGTGGTGCTCACCGCCCCCATCGGGCAGCCCGCCCGTCCCTGGGGCGTGCCCGTGCCCAGCATTGTCCCGCGCGTTCTCGTGGACCGCATCAGCCGCCTGAACGTCACCCAGGCCATGGATATCTTCATGCGCTCGCTCGATATCGGCAACCGCGCCATGGCCGAATATCGCCTGTCCGTGGACAAGCCCGAGGTGCTCGTGCGCCCCGCCGTCGCCGAGATCGAATTGCTCGACCGCGTGGACCCGCGCGCGGTGGCCCAACTGGGCGAGGACGCGCTCGAAGCCGTCCTGCCCGACCTGAAACAAGCTGTTGGCTGGCCCGCCCGCCTGGGCCGCTGGATGGGAGTGAAAGCATGAAGCGTGACCTGCGTGATTACGCCCGCAAGACCGAAGTCCGCCTGGGGCTGGGGGCGATTGTGCTCTTTTTGGTGGTGGGCATGGGCCTGATCTGGCTCATCTACGGCGGAAGCGCCGCCTCGCTCGGCATGTTGTGCATGGGCGCGGGCCTGGCCACCGTGGTGCTCATCTACCTGGTCTTCCTCGGCATCGAGTTGATCCTGAAAAATGCCCGCCCCAAGTGATTCCCAGTGGGTCGAATTCCACGGCTGGACCCTGCGCCTGCGTCCCGCCTCCGAGCCGTCCGCGCGCCTGATGCTCATGCTGCACGGCTGGACGGGCGACGAGAACTCGATGTGGGTCTTCGGCCGCGACCTGCCGCCTCGGACCTGGCTGCTGGCCCCGCGCGCGCCGCATGCCGCCCAGCCCAGCGGCTATTCCTGGCGGCCCTACGCCGAAGGCACGCACGGACGCCCCAGCCTCGAAGCCCTGCGTCCCGCCGCCGACGCGCTGATCCAGCTGGTGGACGAATATGCTGCCTCCGTCGGTATGGAGGCCGCCCAGTTCGACGTGATGGGCTTCAGCCAGGGCGCGGCCATGACCAACCTGCTGGCCATGCTCTACCCGCAGCGCATCCGCAGGGCGGGCGTGCTGGCGGGCTTCGTCCCAGGCGGCGCGGAATCCCTCGTGGAGCGGCGTCCGCTCGAAGCGAAGCCCTTCTTCGTCGCGCACGGCACCCAGGACGAACTCGTGCCCATCCAGCGCGCGCGCGACTCGGTCCGCCTGCTCGAACAGGCGGGCGCGCAGGTCACCTACTGCGAGGCCGAGGTCGGCCACAAGGTCAGCGCCGATTGTATGCGCGCCTTGAAGCAATTCTTCCAGGAATAGGGTATGAAGTCCAGCAGCTCTGCTTCTGGACAAGATGAGCCGCAATTCATCTGGGCGTTGACGCTCATTTTGTTTACGGGTATCCTTGACCAAATTTTCATGAAGGAACATACGCATGAGACGACCCGTTTCCCGTCGTGACTTTCTCAAACTCGCGGGCCTGGGCCTGGGCGCCCTGGCCTTCAGGCCGCCCTCGATCCAGACGCTCGACCGTCTATACGCGCCCAAACGCCTGCCGCAATTCCCCGCCAGCGAGATCATCGGCCGCGTGACCGACAACGACGTGGACCTGCGCAGCCGTCCCACCAACGACCCGGGCCTGAACACCTCCATCGCCAAACTCGGGGCCGATACCCTGCTGGAATGGAACCGCGAGGTGGTTGGCAATGTCATCTACGGCCTGTCCAACCAGCGCTACGTCGAGACGCCGCAGGGCTACGTCTATGGTTCGGTGCTCCAGCCCACCCGCAACCTGCCCAACACGCCCGTCAGCGAGATGCCCGCGGGCCTGCCTGGCTTCTGGGCCGAAGTGACCGTGCCCTACATCGACCTGGCGCTCGAAGGCGCGGTCGCGTCGCCGTGGATGCAGGACCACATCACCTACAACTTCCCGCCGCGCCTGTACTACGGGCAGGTGGTCTGGATCGACCAGGTGCGCACCACCAACGGCTTCCCCGAATACCGCTGGAACGAGGATGCCAACGGCCGCGGCTATGGCTACGGCGGCACCTATGGCGAATTCTTCTGGGCCGACGGCGCGGGCCTCAAGGTCCTCACCGACGCCGACGTCGCCACCATCAGCCCCGAGGTGGACCCCAACGAAAAGACCATCTCGGTCGATCTCGATTATCAGACCCTGTCCTGTTACGAAGGCAATCGCGAGGTCTTCTATTGCCGCATCTCCAGCGGCAAACGCTACGACCCTGTCACGGGTCTCGTCACCGACGCCTTTGCCACACCCGCGGGCACGCTCTTCACTTATTGGAAGATCATCTCCAAGAACATGACGGCGGGCAGCGAATCGGCGGGTTACTCCACGCCCGCCGTGCCGTGGTGTACGTTCGTCGCCGCGGGCGGGGTGGCCATTCACGGCGCGTTCTGGCACAACGCCTTCGGCGAGCGCCGTTCGCATGGCTGCATCAACGTCTCGCCCGAGAACGCCAAGTGGATCTTCCGCTGGACTACGCCCTACGTCAACCCGACCCTCGGCGAAGAGCGCCGCACCCTGCCCGACCACGGCACCGTGGTCAACTCGAAGGAGACGGTGCTCTAAGCGCCGCCGCCCAATCTTCTCAAGAGAGCAAAACTTATGGATATTTCCCAGATTACCATCGGCCTGGCCTTCCTGGCGGGTCTGGCCTCCTTCCTCTCGCCATGCGTGTTCTCGCTGGTGCCCGCCTACGTGGGCTACCTGGGCGGACGCGCCGCAGGCGGCGAAGCCTCCGCCTCGAACCGCTGGGTCACCTTCTCGCACGGCCTGGCCTTCGTGCTCGGCTTCAGCGTGGTCTTCATCGTCTTCGGCCTGCTGGCCTCGGTGATCGGTCTGCTCTTCGACCTGGGCGTGTGGCTGGCGCGCGTCGGCGGGGTGGTGGTGATCGTCTTTGGCCTGCACATGATTGGCGTCTTCCGCATCCCCTTCCTGGAATACGACACGCGCGTCACCACCGCTCCCGACCGCAGCCTGGGCTACCTTTCGTCGGCGTTGATGGGCGTGTTCTTCTCGGCGGGTTGGTCGCCCTGTGTGGGGCCCGTCCTCGGCGCGATCCTGACCCTGGCCGCCAACGGCGGATCCCTGGCTCTGGGTGCGGTCCTGCTGACGGCCTACTCGGCGGGCCTGGCCATCCCGTTCCTGCTGGCCGCCCTCGGCATCGGCTGGGTGACCGTCATCCTGCGCAAGTACAGCAAGGTCATGCGCATCGTGGAAGTCGTCATGGGCGTGGTGCTGGTCATTGTGGGCATCCTGCTCTTCACGGGCGTCTTCTCGGTCATCGCCCGCACTACCCCCGTCTGGTTCGATTTCGGAATTTAGCCTTACCTTTGGAGCCCCTTTGCTGACCGTTACCTTGTATACGCGTGAGAACTGTTCGCTTTGTGACGAAGTCCGCGCCGAGTTGCAGGCCCTGCAGGAGAAATTTCCGCACCGCCTCGTCACGGTGGACATCGACTCGGACCCCTCGTTGAAGGAAAAATACGGCGCGCTCATCCCCGTGGTCGAGGTCGGGCCTTACAGCCTCAAGGCGCCCATCACCCCCCAGGCGCTGGCGATGACCCTCGGCGCGGCCAGCGACCGCCGCGGCCAGCTCCAGCAGGTGAACGGCGAGGAGTACGAGCAGCGCGTCCGCCGCGGGCAGGAATTCAGCACGGGCGACCGCATCTCGTTCTGGATCTCCAGGCATTACCTGTTGATGATCAACCTGTTCGTGCTGTTCTATGTGGGCCTGCCCTTCCTCGCGCCCACGCTGATGAAGGTCGGCGCGACCCTGCCCGCGCGCGCCATCTACGCCCTGTACAGTCCGCTCTGCCATCAGTTCGGCTTCCGCTCCTTCTTTCTCTATGGTCAGCAGCCGTTCTACCCGTTGGCCGAGGCGGATATCCACGACGTGCTGACCTTCGAGCAGGCCACGGGCATCCAGAACCTGAGCGACCCCAACAATGTGGCCCGCCTCGAAGCCCGTCAGTTCGTCGGCAACGAGACCGTGGGTTACAAGGTGGCCTTGTGCGAGCGGGACGTGGCCATCTACGGCGCGATGCTGCTCTTCGGGCTGGTCTTCGGGCTGGCAGGCCGCCGCCTGCCGCCCCTGCATTGGACCTTGTGGCTGGTCCTCGGCATGGGGCCGATCGGCCTGGACGGCTTTTCGCAGTTGTTCAGCCAGTTCGACTGGAGCCTGATCCACACCCTCCTGCCGTACCGCGAGAGCACGCCCTTCCTGCGCGTGCTGACGGGCGCGCTCTTCGGCCTGTCCACGGCCTGGTTTGCCTACCCATACGTCGAAGAATCCATGAAAGAGACGCGCCAGTTCTTCCTCAAGAAACTGGCGGTTTCGAAATCTTCCCAATAATGCCTTTCATCGAAAACAACGGCCTGCGTTACTACACCTTCGACCTGTTCCCGCGCTCGGTATTGCACGGCGTGGTCACGCGCCGCGGCGGGGTCAGCCCCGCGCCCTGGCAGTCTCTCAACGTGGGCGGCACCGTCGGCGATGACAAGATGCGCGTGCGCGCCAACCGCCAGCGCACCTTCGAGGCTTTTGGCCGCGACCTGGCCTCCATCTTCGACGTCTGGCAGGTCCACAGCGCGGATGTGGTCTGTGCCGACCAGCCCATCGACCCCGACACCGACTTGACCCAGGCCGACATCATCCTCACCGACCGACCCGAGGTCACGCTCTACATGCGCTTCGCCGATTGCGTGCCGCTGCTCTTCCATGACCCCGTCAGGCGGGTGATCGGCATTGCCCATGCGGGTTGGGTCGGCACGATGAAGGGCGCAGGCCGCGCGGCAGTCGAGGCCATGCAGTCGCGCTACGGCTGTAAGCCAGAGAACATCCTTGCGGCGGTCGGCCCCTCCATCGGTGTGGACCATTACGAGGTCGGCGCGGATGTCATCGCCAAGACACACGAGTCTTTTGGCGCGGATGCCGGGCGTTTGATCGAGTCGCGCGATGGCCACACCTATCTTGACTTGTGGACGGCGAATTACGTCCAATTGCAGAAGGCGGGCGTGGAACACATCGAAGTGGCGGGCCTGTGCACGGCCTGTCATCTCGAAGACTGGTTCTCGCACCGCGCTGAAAAGGGCAGGACGGGCCGCTTCGGCGCGCTCATGGCGCTGCAGGTGTAGCGCATACCTGTGGTGCGGAATGGTATTCCGCATGGTTTCTTGGCAGGATGTCATCCTGCCCCACGCTATCAACTTGATTTAACGGGAACAGGCTCAAGCCCGGGCGCGAAGCAGAGTAAAATAAGGGTGATGACCGAACTCGTTGATTCCATCCGTGAACGTTATTTGCATACGCTCGGCCGTATTGCCTCTGCCGCCCGTTCCGTGGGGCGCGACCCTGCCGCGATCCGCCTGGTGGTGGTAACCAAGTCCCAGCCGCGCGAGGTGGTGGAGGCGGCCATCGAGGCGGGGGCGGCTATTCTCGGAGAGAATTATCCCGAAGAAGCCGTCGAAAAAATCCAATCCATCGGCGCGCAATCTGCGGTAGAATGGCATATGATCGGGCACGTACAAAGCCGCAAGGCGCGTTGGGTGCCCGCGAACTTTAACTTGATGCATTCGCTCGACAGCGCAAGACTGGCCGAGAAACTGGAGCGTTTCGCCGCCGAGGCGGGACGCGTCCTGCCCGTCCTGTTGGAATTCAACGTGGGCGGCGAGGGCTCGAAATCGGGCTGGCCTGCCGCTGATGAGTTGCGCTGGGACGACCTGCCTGCCTCGCTGACGCCCGTGCTTGGTCTGCCTCACCTGCAAGTCCGCGGCCTGATGGTTATGCCGCCCATCGGAGACGACGCCGAGGCTTCGCGCCCGTACTTCCAGCGCACCCGCCGCTTGCAGGCCTTCCTGCGCGAACGCCTGCCGCAAACCGACTGGTGCGAGCTCTCGATGGGCACCAGCACGGATTTCGAGGCGGCGGTGCAGGAAGGCGCGACCCTGGTGCGTGTGGGAACGGCCATCGTCGGTCCGCGCAGATATGCTCAACCATAACGCCAAGGAGTTTTAATGAACGGACTGGCAAGCGCGATCAGCCTGCTCGCGAACTTATTCATGTGGATCGTGATCGCAAACGTTTTTCTTTCGTATGTCATGGATCCGTACCATCCCATCCGCCGCGCCCTCGACAGCATCGTGGAGCCGTTCCTCGCGCCCATCCGCCGCATCCTGCCGAACACGGGCATGATCGATTTCAGCCCGATGGTCCTGGTCATCCTGATTCAGGTTTTATCCCAGATCATTATTAACATCCTTCGTTAGCGAGGCACTTATGACCAAACGCAAGTACCAACTGCACGACGGCAAGAAGGGGGCTGCGCTGGCGGTGCGCGTCACCCCGCGGGCCAGCAAGAACAAGATCGTGGAAGTGCTCGAGGACGGTACCATCAAAGTCCACATCGCCGCGCCGCCTGTGGACGATGAGGCCAACCTGGAACTTCTCAAGTTCATGGGGGAGGTGCTGGGCGTGCCCAAGACCAGGCTGGACATCGTGGCGGGCGCAACAGGCCGCGACAAGCTCATCGCCGTGCTCGATATGGACGCCGAGTCGGCTCACAAGCGCATCCTGGCATACCTGGAGTAGGGTCAACAAAAACAAGCCGACGAATCGGCTTGTTCCTTTTTGCATGATCGCATGGCGCGAGATATGGTCTCGCGCCATTTTTTTATTGCACCCCGCTGCTCCCGTACAGCCTGCGGTAGATGACGTAGATTTCGTAAATGTTGCGGATGTATTGGCGCGTCTCTTCGAAGCGTACCACTTCGAGGAACAGGTCGGGGTCGCCGCCCGAGAGGTCCTTCCAGGCCCTGGCGTTGCCAGGGCCGCCGTTGTAAGCGGCCAGCGCGGCGTATAAGTCGCCGTCCAGATAGGCGCGGTTGGAGGCCAGGTAATGTGTGCCGAAGCGTACGCTGACGTCGGGACGGTACAGGTCGTCGGGCGTGTATTCGATGGGCCAACCCAATTGACTGGAGATGCCCGCCCCCGTACCTGGGATGATCTGCATGAGTCCGCGCGCGCCCGCCGAGGAGCGCACGAAGCCCTCGAACAGGCTCTCCTGCCGCGCCACGCTGAAGATGAACAGCGGGTCGAAGCCCTCGGCCTGCGCATCGGGCACGATCAGGTCGGAGTAGTACAGGCCGTAGCGCAAGTGACTGAAATAGGAGGGGGCCATCATCGACTCGCTGTGCTCGTCCAGCCCAGCCAGGGTCAACACCTGGCGGGCGGCGAAAATGGCCGTGCGGTACAGTCCCAGGTCCACCAGATAATTGGCGAGGCGGTAACTGCCCACCGCGTCGCCGCTCAGGCTGTCGCGCAGGCTCTCGAACTCAGCGCGGGCATCCTCGTATAGTCCTAAATTCCATAGCGCCGCGCCGCGTACCAGGCGTGGATCGCTGGCTAGCGGGCCAGGTCCGCGCAGGTCGGTTTCGGCAGGTAGGTTGAAGGTCACCTTGACCCAGGTGTCGGCGGCGGAGCGCTCGGCGGCCAGGTCGAAGGCCAGGTTCAGGCTGGCGGGCGGCGAGAAGGGCGCAGGGTTGGTGAGCAGGTCTCGGGCGCGCTCGCTATAATATCCACCCGGGTCCACGCTTTGGGCCTGCTGCCAGGCGGCTTGTGTAGCCTCGTTGTTGCCCAGTTGCTGCTGGGTCTTGCCGATCCACAGGTAGGCGCGGGCGCGGTCCTCTCCGTTGCTGCTTATCTGGAGGCTGCGGGTGAACGACTCCAGCGCCGCCTGGAAGTTGCTCTGGCGGTAGCGGGTGATGCCGACCATGAATACGGCCGTGCCCGCCTGCGAGTCTCCGGGGTACGAGTCGGCCACGCGCTGCCAGGTCTCGGCGGCCTGGTCGAGGCGATTATCGCGCTCGAGAATGCGTGCGGCGCTCATCAAATAATCGGGCGCGCTTTCCGAGTTGGGGAAGATGGTGGCGAATTCGCTCAGGGTGGCGGCAGCCTGCTCATAGAATCCCAACTCGGCCCATTGCAGGTAGGCCTTTTCGGCCCAGGCCTCGACCCATTGCGGGTGGGGGGAGTAGTCTCTAATGAAGACCGCAAACTCTTCCACGGCGGCCTGATGGTTGCCGAGTTCGCGCAGGGTCAGGGCGCGGTAGTAGTGCGCCGTGCCGTCGTTGACGGGCGTGGCCGCCAGGTAGCGGTCGAAGGCTTGCAGGGCCACATCGTACTGGCCTGCGAAATAATCCACCAGGCCGCGGTCCAGGTCGCTGACCTGCGCCCCCGCGTTGACCAACTCCACCAGGCTGAGATAGGAATAATAGGAAAGCGGATAGTCCTCCACCGCCAGGCGGAAACGGGCCTGTGCATTCTCGGTCTGACCGAGGGCCTGATACGCCGCCCCGGAGAGATACGCCACCTGGGCGCGCAGGTAGTCGTTGGTGGTGCGGCCCGCGATACCGTCGTAGAGCGCCAGGGCGGCGGCGTAATCGCCGAGGCTGGCGCGCGTCTGCGCCACCTTGACGTCCACGTAGAGGCCGTCGTCCAGCCGTGGCGCCTGGATGGCGGCTTGGTAGGCGGCCAGGGCGCCTGCGTAGTCGCCAGCGGCGGTCAGCGCGTCGCCGCGCAACTCTTGCGTATAGGCATCTAAGACGCCAGGCCGCAGGGTCAGGTAAGTCTGCCAGGCGGCAGCAGCCTCGCCGTAGCGGTCCATCTGGTTGTAGGTCAGGCCTTGAAGGAAATAGGCTTCGGGGTAGAAGGTGGAATTGGTGTACTCGCCGATGATGGTTTGCAGGGCGGCCAGCGTCTCAGGGTAACGGCCGTCGGTGTAGAGGGTGCGGGCCTCACCCCATTTGGCGGCGGCGCGCACAGCCGGGTCGGACGAATCCTGGTGGGCGGTCTGGTACAGTCCGAGGGCCAGGTCGTAATCGCCGTTGAAGAGTGAACGGTCGCCGCTGGCCACGCGTATCACGGGAGCGGGCGTGGGCGTCACCGTGGCGGTGGGGGATGGGGTGAAGGTGGGGGTCAG
>CALLJA010000596.1 GCA_938008865.1 uncultured Anaerolineales bacterium | reverse complement strand
GCGCGAACGCTCTCGATGTAGCGGACGATCTCATCTACCGACTTGCCCGCGCGTTCCATCAGGCGGGCCGAGCGGCACATAAAGCCCGTGCCCATCGAACCGCACAGCGTGTCCACGGGGATGACGTTAAAGGTGCCCTTCACCTCTTCCGCTGCGGCAACAGCCGAGGCGTAGGTGCCCGAGAGTTTGCTGGTGATGTGGATGGAGAGGATGGTGTCGCCAGGCTGGGCGATCTGCTTGTAATATTCCACGAATTGGTGCGGCGAGGGCTGGGAGGTCTTGGGGTGCGGCAGGCTTTTACCGTCCACTAGGTTGTAGAAGCCCTCCAGGCTGAGTTCCACATCCTGGAGGAAGGTCTTCTCCTCCCCAAAATGCACGTTGATCGGGATGCGGTTGATCCCATAAGTCTCAAACCAGGCGGACGGCATGTCCACCGCGCCGTCAGTCACAATACGAAGCATGGCCTACTCTCCTTCTAAAGTCACGGGATGGTCACCAATCTGGTCGCGCAGCGCCAGAAGTGTGCGATGATAGAGGCTTTTGACGGCCCCTTCACTGCGTCCCATGATCTGCCCGATCTCAGCGTTGGACATGTCCTCGACGAACTTGAGGATCAGCAGCTGCTGACGGTCGGGTGGCAGGCGGCGGATCAAGCGAAGAAGCGAATCCTGGTCCTGCGAATGCATCAACTTCGCCTCGGGCAGGTCGCCCCGCGCCGGCAGCACAGGCAGGTCATTGATAGGGATCTCCTGCTTGCGGCTGCGGTCGCGATGCCAGTTGGCCACCAAGTTATGGGCGATGCGGTAAAGCCAGGCAGAGAAGGGGACGCCGCGGTCTGTATAGTTTTGAATGTGGTTCATCGCCCGCTGGAACACGCGCGCGGTGAGGTCCTCCGCGTCATGGAGGTTCCCCGTTCGGTAATACACGTAGTTGAAGATGCGATCCATGTAGCGCTCGTAGAGCATGCCAAAGGCATCCTTGTCGCCCCGGGAGGCAAGCGCGAGGATCTCTTCGTCTTTGAGTTCCGACTCCGTCACTGCTTAAACCTTACCGACGGGGTTTACGAATATAACCCCGTCGGATTTGAGAAGTTTCACATCAGTATAACATGTCTGGGATGGCGCGGTTGGTATAATCAAGGGTTGCCAAGTCATCTGAAGCCAATGCAGCCGTTGGCCGCAGGCAAATGATTATTGAAACAGATGTGCTATAATCAACAGGTCTCTCAGAGGAACCTATGACATCCAATTCCATCCGCGTCGTGGGCGCGCGCGTCCACAACCTGAAAAACATCACCGTCGAGATTCCCCGCGACAAGTTCGTGGTCATTACGGGACTCTCGGGCTCGGGAAAATCGTCGCTGGCGTTCGATACCATCTTCGCCGAAGGCCAGCGCCGTTATGTGGAGTCGCTCTCGGCCTACGCGCGCCAGTTCATCGGCCAGATGGACAAGCCCGACGTGGACTACATCGAGGGCCTGTCCCCCGCCGTCTCCATCGACCAGAAATCCACCAGCCATAATCCACGTTCCACGGTCGGTACCGTGACCGAGATCTACGACTACATGCGCCTGCTCTTTGCGCGTGTGGGCATCCCACATTGCCCCATCTGCGGGCGGGAAGTGGTCAAGCAGTCGGCGCAGGAGATCGTGGACGCCGTCGAGAAACTCGAAGACGGGACCCGCCTGCTGGTCTTAGCCCCGCTGGTGCGCGGACGAAAGGGTACCTACCAGGCCGTCTTCGAGGAGATCCGCAAGGCGGGTTTTGCCCGCGCCCGTGTGGACGGTCAGGTCTACAGCCTGGACGACGAGATCACCCTCGACCGCTACAAGCAGCACACCATCGAGGCGGTCGTCGACCGCCTGGTCATCAGCCACCCCAACGACAGGGAAGAGAAAAAGGCTGCCCGCACACGCCTGACCGATTCAGTCGAAACGGCGCTCAAGTTTGGCGAGGGCTACATCACCCTCCACCTGGTGGATAAGGGCGAGGACGCCAGCTTCTCCGAGCACCTCTCCTGCCCCGAGCATGGCATCAGCATCGGCGAGATCGAGCCGCGCACTTTTTCGTTCAATACCCCGCACGGCGCCTGCCCCGACTGCCAGGGCCTGGGCTCCAAGCTGGAGATCGACCCCGAACGCATCCTTCCCGACCCAGACCGTTCGCTGAACGAGGGCGCCATCGCCAGCCTGGAATGGAGCGGACCCAAGGAAGAAGGCGGCTACTACTGGCAAAGCCTGGAAGCCGCCGCCCGCGCCTACAAGATCGACCTGAACAAGCCCGTCCGCGAGTTAACCAAGGAACAGATGGATGTAGTCCTGTATGGCACGGGCGAACGCCAGGTCCAGATGACCTATCACAACAGCAACGGCAACGAGTTCAAGTTCAGCCGCGCCTTCGAGGGCGTTATCACCAACCTCGAACGCCGCTACCGAGAGACCAACTCCGAGTACATCCGCGAGAAGATCAGCGAGTTCATGTCCGACCGCCCGTGCCCAACCTGCAACGGTCAGCGCCTGCGCCCTGAAGCCATCGCCGTCACCGTGGACGACACCAACATCATCCAGGCCACCTCCTGGCCTGTCAACAAGACCCTCGACTGGGCGCAGAAACTTTCGAGCAGCAAGTCGCCGCTCAACACGCGCCAGAAGGCCATCTCCGAGCGCATCATGAAGGAGATCACCGAGCGCCTGGGATTCCTGGTCAACGTGGGCCTGGATTACCTGACCCTCAACCGCTCCGCCGCCACCCTCTCGGGCGGAGAGGCCCAGCGCATCCGCCTGGCGACCCAGGTCGGGTCTCGTTTGGTAGGCGTGCTCTACGTCCTGGACGAGCCGTCCATCGGCCTGCATCCGCGCGACAACTCGCGCCTGCTCACCACCCTCAAGGGACTGCGCGACCTGGGTAACACCGTCCTTGTCGTCGAACACGACGACGAGACCATCCGCGAAGCCGATTGGATCGTGGACCTCGGGCCTGCGGCGGGCGAACACGGCGGTCGCGTCATCGCCGAAGGCACGCCCAAGGATATCCTGGCCAATCCCAAGTCGCTGACGGGCGCCTACCTCTCGGGCCGCAAGAAGGTCGAGATCCCCAAGGAGCGCCGCGAAGGAAACGGCAAGACGCTCAAGATCGTCGGCGCGCGCGCCAACAACCTCAAAAATATCGACGTGAGCATCCCACTCGGCAAGCTGGTCTGCATCACAGGCGTCAGCGGCTCGGGCAAGTCCACACTGATGACCGACATCCTGCACAACGCGTTGGCCGCCAAACTGATGGGCGCGCGTTCCATCCCAGGCGAGCACGAGCGCATCGAAGGCATCGACCACCTCGACAAGATCATCAACATCGACCAGTCTCCCATCGGGCGCACGCCGCGCTCGAACCCAGGCACCTATACAGGCCTATTCGACGAGATGCGTAACCTGTTCGCCGAACTGCCCGAAAGCAAGGTGCGTGGATACAAGCCGGGCCGTTTCTCGTTCAACGTCCACGGCGGACGCTGCGAGGCCTGCCAGGGACAGGGTGAGTTGCGCATCGAGATGCAGTTCCTGCCCGACGTGTACGTGCCCTGCGACGTGTGTCACGGCACGCGCTTCAACCGCGAAACCCTGCAGGTCAAGTTCCGCGACCAGTACAGCATCGCCGACGTGCTCGACATGACCGTCGACCATGCCCTGACCGAATTCAAGAACTATCCGCGCATGTTGAGCAAGCTCAAACTGCTGCAGGAGGTCGGGCTCGGCTATGTCAAGGTCGGACAGCCCGCCACCACCCTCTCGGGCGGCGAGGCCCAGCGCGTAAAACTGGCCAAGGAACTCTCGCGCCGCGCCACGGGCCGTACGCTCTATGTGCTGGATGAACCCTCCGTGGGCCTGCACGCCGCCGACGTCCATAAACTGATCGAGGTGTTGCAGCGTCTGGTGGATACGGGCAACTCGGTCCTGATCATCGAACACAACCTTGACATCATCAAGGTCGCCGACTGGATCGTGGACCTCGGTCCCGAGGGCGGCGACCGCGGCGGTGAGCTGATCGCTGAAGGCACGCCCGAGCAGGTCGTCAAGAACAAGAAGTCCTACACGGGGCAATTCCTCAAGGCCCATATGAGGTAGACTCTACCGAAATCCGACGAGGTTTCCACCCCAGCCGCCGCTCCTGGCGGCTGGGACATTTCCCAGGCGAATTCGGCCAAGCCAGCCGTCCTTGGAACTTAACTGCCCGTATTTTGGTCTGAGATTCTGCCACACGTATCGGACATTCCTCTACCTGGGAAAATTAGTCATTTTGTCTACGCGCATCTTTCAAACCCTTCCCAAAAAGCCGAAAAGTTCAGGTAGAATTGTCGCCATGCGTGGGTGGGAAGTCTCAATCACGCCCTGCTGAAAAGGAATGACCATGAACAGACCTACTTCCGATGTCATCAGTTCGTATCGAAAACGCAGGCGGGCCCAGGGGCCGTACCTTCTCTACGGGGCCCTTGGGATGATCATCCTGGGCCTGGTCGCCCTGTTGGTCGTCTGGCTGACGGGTCCCAGCAAACCGCTGGACGCGATCTTCGCCACCGACACGCCCACCCCGACGATCACGCCGTCCCCGACCAATACCCCCCTGCCCACCGCCACGTCCACCGAGACGCTGACGCCCACCATCACCTTCACACCCACGCCATCGGCGCCCTTCGAGTACATCGTGCAGGAAGGCGACTATCTGGCGGTGGTCGTCGAGAAATTCGGGCTTGGAGACGACGGCGTGGCCCTGATCCTGCTGCTCAACCCCTACTCGGCGGATGCCGTGGACTTCAGCGTGGACCCCGCCACCCAGATCGTGTACCCGGGCCAGAAGATCCTGCTGCCCAACCCGGGCATGCCCCTGCCGACCGCCACGCCCATCCCCGCCAACCTGCCGCGCGGCACCAAGGTGGACTACTACGTCCAGGCCGGCGACACGCTGGCGCTGATCGCGGCCAAGTTCAACAGCACCATTGACGACATCATCAAGGAGAACAAACTCGAAGATGTGAATACCATCTTCGTCGGGCAAAAATTGGTCATCCCAATCAACATGGTGACCGCCACCGCCACCCGCCCGCCGACGAGCACGCCCGTCACCCCGGGTACTCCGTTCCCGACCTTCACTTCGGTCTTTACGGTCACGCCCTCGGCCACGGCCGCGCCCTGACCATTCATCCATTGCCCGTTGCCCCCGATTTTCGATGAAAATCGGGGGCTTTTTTCTGGACAAAAACAGGCCTGTCAAGTAAAATAGCAAGTCGCTATCAAGAAATAGAACGTATCTTTTTGGAGGAAGACCTTGGCTAACATCAAGTCTCAGATCAAACGCAACCGCCAGAACGAGAAGCGCCGCCTGCGCAACCGCGTGGGCCGTGGTTCCGCTCGCACGGCGGTCAGTCAGGCCCGTGCGGCAATCGAAGATGGCGCTCCCGAATCCAAGGAAGCCGTGTTGAAGGCGCTCAGCACCCTCGACAAGGCCGCCAATAAGGGTGTCGTCCACAAGAACAATGCCGCCCGCCGCAAGAGCCGCCTGATGAAGCAACTCGCGTCGATGGCGAAAAAGAGCGAATAATCCTCTTTTACACCCGGAACGGGAGTCGCAAGACTCCCGTTTTTGTTACCTGATATAATTTTTTAACCTGAGAACCCCGAAGGTTACGAACAAGCATGTTCAACGACATCCAGCAAACCATCGAAGAAAAGATCAAAGCCTGGGGCGCGACCAGTGATGTTATGCTGGCGCCGCTCAAATGGACCTCCATCCCCTTCTCGGGCGAGTGGGGCATATCCACTTCGTTCTTCCAGACCGCGGCAGACGAGGCGCGCGCTGGCAAGGGCACGGGGAAACCCGTCCCGCAGCGGGCGCAGGAGTTGGCCGAGCAGGCCAGGGTCCAGGTGGGAGGCGCGGAAGGCGTCAGTCACATGGAGGCGGTCAAGGGCTATCTCAACGTCTACTTCGAGACGGGCGCATATGCCCGCCGCGTGGTGGATACCGTCCTGGCCTCGGGCGCGGATTTCGGGCGGGGTGCGGCCAAGGGGGAACGGGTCATGGTCGAGTATTGCCAGCCCAATACGCATCATTCCTTCCACATCGGGCATTATCGCACCACCATCCTGGGCGAGTCGCTGGCGCGCCTGACGGAATTCGCGGGCTTCGAGACCATCCGAGCCTCGTATCCTGGAGACATCGGTCTGGGCGTCATCACGGTCATGTGGGCATATAACAAATTCTATAAGGGCCAGGAACCCGCGGGTGTGCATGAGCGCGGACAATGGCTCTTGAAGATCTATGCCGAAGCCACCGCGCTGCTCGAAAAGAAGGATGACGAGTCGGCTGAGCAGGCCGCCCAACGCGAAGCCTACGATGCCGAGCGCCGCGAGATGTACCGTAAGTGGGATGCGGGCGACCCCGAAGTGCGCGAACTCTGGCTGGTAACCCGCGAGTGGAGTCTGGAAGAGATGCATGACGTCCTGAACACGCTGGATGTGAAGATGGATGTCTATTTCTACGAAAGCGAAGTGGACGAGCCTTCCAAGGCCATCGTGCAGGAATTGATCGAGCGCGGCATCGCCACCGACGAACGTTCGATGGGCGGCCCCGTCATCATCAAGATCGACGAGAAGTTGGGGCTGGCCAAGGAAAAATACCGCACAGCGGTCATCCTGCGCAGCGACGGCACCTCGCTGTACCTGACGAAGGACCTCGCATTGGCACGCGTCAAGTTCGAGCAGTATCACGTCGACCGCTCAATCTATGTTGTGGATTTCCGCCAGAACCTGCACTTCCAACAGGCCTTCAAGATCCTGGAGATGTGGGGCTTCCCGCAGGCTGCCAAGTGTTATCACCTTTCCTATGGGTACATTACCCTGCCCGAGGGCGCCATGTCTTCGCGGCGCGGACGGGTGATCCTGTTCAAGGACGTGGCCGACGAAGCTGTCAAGCGCGTGCTGGCCGTGGAATCCGAGCGGAGCGGTGATATCCCCGAGAGCGAGCGCGAAACCATCGCAAAACAGATCGGCCTGGGCGCGCTGGCCTATTCCATCCTGTCGGTCGACAATAACAAGGACATCGTCTTCAATATGGATGAGGCGCTCTCTTTCGATGGACGCACTGGACCCTACATCCAGAACGCGCACGTGCGCGCCAACTCGATCCTGAAGAAGGCCAACGCCCAACTCCAGCCTGCGGCCTTCAGTCACAACATGGAAAAGCACGAGATCGAACTGATCGAGCAGGTCTCCAGGTTCCCCGCTGTGGTGGAACAGGCAGCCAATGAATATCGGCCGATGGTAATGGCCATGTATGCCTACGATTTGGCCGATACCTTCCACTCGTTCTACCACGCGGTGCCCGTCATGCAGACGGAGGACGAGGAAGCCCGCAACGCCCGCCTGCGTTTGGTGGCGGCTGCCAGGCAGACCCTTGCCAACGCCCTGCGATTGCTCGACATCCATGCACCCGATGTAATGTAGAAAACAGGCTAAACGTACCTTTACGTTTAGCCTGTTTTATTTTTAGAATTAATAACCATGTCATTGCGAGGAGGGCTGAAAGCCCGACGAAGCAATCTCCTGTTTTACAATCATCTTCACGTAAAAACGAGGTTGCCACGCCGCCAAAGAGCGGCGGCTCGCAAAGATATGTAACTCATGTGAATTATGTCCCTCTGGGTAAAAACGAAGAGGCTCAAAACCCACCATCGGGCGTCTTCGGACACTGTCCTCAGAGTGACATTTCAAAATAGGAGAAACCTATGCCTATCAAAACCATCATCATGGGCGCCGCGGGGCGCGACTTCCACAACTTTAACACGTATTTCCGCGACAACGCGGATTACGAGGTTGTGGCCTTTACCGCCACGCAAATTCCCGATATCGAGGGACGCCGCTACCCGAAGCAGCTGGCGGGATCGCTGTACCCCAAGGGCATCCCGATCCGCGCGGAGGAGGAACTGCCCGCGCTGATCAAAAAGTATGGCGTCGAGCAGGTCGTCTTCGCCTATAGCGACGTCCCGCACGAGTACGTGATGCACAAGGCCAGCCTGGTCAACGCCCTGGGCGCGGACTTCCGCCTGATGGGCACCAAGCATACTCAGGTCAAGTCGACCAAGCCGGTCGTGTCGGTGTGCGCCGTCCGCACGGGCTCGGGCAAGAGTCAGACCACCCGCCGCGTGTCGCTCATCCTGCGCGGTATGGGCTACAAGGTGGCTGCCATCCGCCACCCGATGCCCTACGGCGACCTGGTCAAGCAAGAAGTGCAACGCTTCGCCACCTACGCCGACCTCGACAAGCATGAATGCACCATCGAAGAGCGCGAGGAATACGAGCCGCACATCGACAACGGCGTGATCGTCTATGCGGGCGTGGACTACGAGAAAATTCTGCGCGCCGCCGAGCAGGAAGTGGACATCATTTTGTGGGATGGCGGCAACAACGACTTCCCCTTCTACGTCCCCGACCTGCAGATCGTCGTCGCCGACCCGCACCGCCCCGGTCACGAGGCAGCCTATCACCCTGGTGAGACCAATGTGCGCGCCGCCGACGTATTCGTCATCAATAAGGTGGACACCGCCGACGCCGACAAGGTCATTGCAGTGCGCGAGTCTCTGCGCAAGTTGAACCCGAATGCCATCGTTATCGAAGGCGCCTCCCCGCTGTTCGTGGACGATCCCTCGGCCATCCAGGGCAAGCGCGTACTGGTCGTCGAAGACGGCCCGACCCTGACCCACGGCGAAATGGCCTATGGCGCTGGCTACGTGGCCGCCCGCCGCTTCGGCGCCGCCGAGATCGTGGACCCGCGCCCGTTCGCGGTCAAGTCGATCGCGGCCACCTACAAGAAGTATCCCAAGACCGGGCCGATCCTGCCCGCCATGGGGTACGGCGAAGCGCAGATGAAGGACCTCGAAGCCACCATCAACAAAGCGGATGTGGACATGGTCATCGTGGGCACGCCCATCGACCTGACGCGCGTCATCAAGATCCGCAAGCCCTACCAGCGCGTGCGCTATGAACTGCAAGAGATCGGCCAGCCGACTCTGGAAGACATCCTCAAGAAGAAGTTCGGCGGGAAGAAATAGCAGCACCAGACCGTCAAGAGTCGGGCGGAGATTCCGCCCGACTCTTTTTGTAAAAACGCTTGACGCCTCCGCGGGTGAATGATACAATCCGCCCGCTTAAAAAGAATGCCTCCATCGTCTAGAGGCCCAGGACGCAACCCTTTCAAGGTTAAGACCGGAGTTCGAATCTCCGTGGAGGCACCTGAGCAGAAAAAGTCGCAGTTGAGCGGCTTTTTTGTTTAAGGCCGCAGTCCCCGCAGGGGGGATGATATTCGAATCTCCGTGGAGGCACCTGAGCAGAAAAAGTCGCAGTTGAGCGGCTTTTTTGTTTAAGGCCGCAGTCCCCGCAGGGGGGATGATATTCGAATCTCCGTGGAGGCACCTGAGCAGAAAAAGTCGCAGTTGAGCGGCTTTTT
>CALLJA010000595.1 GCA_938008865.1 uncultured Anaerolineales bacterium | reverse complement strand
GCCAAACCATCCCCTCCGCCAGCCCGAGCGCTTCCCCGACCGCGCGGACCTCATCTTTGAACAGGTATCGCAGCGGCTCGACCAGTTCGAACTGCATATCCTCGGGCAACCCGCCCACGTTGTGATGCGACTTGATCTTCTGTGCCTTGTCGCGGTCGGGCGCGGACGATTCGACCACGTCGGGGTAAATCGTCCCCTGCACGAGAAAGCGTGGCTGGCCAAGCTGTTTGGCCTGTTGTTCAAAAATACGGATGAACTTTTCGCCGACGATCTTGCGCTTCTGCTCGGGATCGGTCACGCCGTGCAAGGCTGCGAAATACTCATCGGCTGCGTCCACGGCGACCAGCTCCGCATGCAGGTGCTCACGGAAGGCTGTCACTACCTGTTCGCCCTCGCCCTGGCGCATCAGGCCCGTGTCCACGAAGACGGCCACCAGTTGATCCCCGACGGCCTTATGCACCAGAGCCGCCGCCACCGACGAATCCACGCCGCCGCTGACCGCCGCCAGCACGCGCTCGGTCCCCACCTGCGCGCGGATGCGCGTCACCGCTTCCTCAATAATGGAAGCAGGCGTCCATTCAGGCTTGACTTCGCAAATGTCCACAGCGAAATGCTGAAGCAGTTGCGCTCCGTTGGGCGTGTGATGCACCTCGGGGTGGAATTGCACGCCGAAATATTTGCGCCGCATGTCACCCATCGCCGCATACGGACTGTGATCCGATTTTGCCAGCGCGATGAACCCTTCGGGCATGCGTGTGATGCGGTCGCCGTGCGACATCCATACCCGTGATAATTGTTCCAGTAGGGGCGGGGTTACCTCGCCCCTACCATGAAGTAACTCTATCTCGGCGGGACCATACTCGCGCTGCGCAGACGAATCCACCTGTCCGCCCAGGGCATGGGTCAAGGCCTGCATCCCATAGCAGATGCCGAGGATGGGCAGCCCCGAATCGAGGATGAACCTCTGAATATAGGGAGCGCCTTCTTCATATACAGAGCGGGGTCCACCCGAGAGGAT
>CALLJA010000594.1 GCA_938008865.1 uncultured Anaerolineales bacterium | reverse complement strand
CCGTCTTGAATTTTATTTTATGGCCCGCAGGCTATGAAGCCGCGGGCAAGGCGCTATCCACAGGGCTGGGATTAATCAGCCTGTTGACCATTTTCATCCTGCTCTCTCCCAAGGGTCCCAATGCCTGGCCCTTTGTGGGCCTGGCGGTCAGCCTGGGGCTGGCTTTCCTGCTAGTATGGACCTACCTGGACCGTGTTTCAATGCCAGGCATTTCTCCGTTGCCGTTATTATTGGTGGGTATCCTGGGAAATACCTCCCTGACGGCCTGTTTCGGTTTCATCATGGCCGCCATCGTACAAAGGGCGCGGCAAGACCCGAACGGTGCACCCAACATACCCCAATCCGTGCTGGCAAAGAAAAAAGGCCGACAGCAAAAGCACAACCGTTTTTTAGACCTCTTCTTCCTGGTCTATTACACCCAATGGGAAAAGATCATCGAGTCCAAGACTAAAGGCGGCTATTGGTCCCTGTATCGACACCTCGCTCAAGATATTGTATCCATAGACTTGAAACAGAAAGAAAAAGCACTCGAATGGGCCACCTTCCACCTGCGCCTGCTCGTGTTGCTCACTGCGCTTCTTCCGCCTGCGCTTAACAAGAATTGGGAGGGCTATCGATTATTGAATGGCTTGGCCAGTTATTTGATCGAACTCGAAAAGAGCGGCCTGGCTTTGAGAAAAGCTATGCAAAAACCTGGCCTGTCTTATTTGGATCTGTTCAAACTGACACTGAACCTGATCGACAAATGTATCTTTACCACCTATCATTATGGGGCCGACTATCTCTACCAGGAGATTAAATCCCTTGTCGGTAACCTGACCACATATCGCAGTTGTATGTCCCCCTTCGAAGCGGGCCAGTTGATCATGAATGCCCAGATGGCAGATGTGTTACTGTTCAACCCCTACTGAGCTTACGGCCGAAAAGGCGCCGCCAGTGAGCCAATAAAAGATTTGGAGAATGTATGGAGAGAAGCAAAGAGCCAGATCGAAAAAGGACAATTGGCCGAAGCATCCAATACCTTCTATGCCTTTGGCAATGAAATGATTGCCCTGGCCGATAAACTTCCCGAGGGCCTACACGCCAAATCCGAGGCTATTTTGATCATGGCAACCGCCTTTACAGTCTCTGCCGCTTTTGCCTCTCATATCATCGATGAGGGCCCTGAGAGATTTTCACAGGCTATGAAGAAACTCATCTACGTCCTGGTCAAGTACGTTGACCAAAAATATGCAGCCCGCCGCTTGGCTTCGCTGAACAACCTCCAACCGGCCACTGCATCCCCTGTTTTGGGCGATAATATGTAAATATACAGGAGACAGTCAACTTGAAGGCGACTGTCTCCTTTCCATAAACTCTCTCACATACCGACTGCCCAAAGCACGCCTTTTGTACTACACTGGGGTCATATACGAAGGAGACCTGCCCATGCCCACTCCCCTGCCCCGCGCAAAAGTCAAACCGAACCAGACTTGGAATGCTGAGAGTGTTTTTGCCTCGCCCGCAGATTTCGAAGCGGAAGTCACCAGCCTGCTCAACAGCCTGCCTACGCTGAAGGAATTCCAGGGACATCTCGGCGACACACCCGACGCCTTCCTCGAAGCCATGGACGCCATCGACTGGATCTCGAAGCGTGCCAGCAAGGTGCAGGTGTATGCCACCATGTCCAGTGCCGTGGACACAGGCAATCAGCAAGGCGCCGCCCTAAGCGGACAGGCCATGAGCGCGCTGGCGCAGGTCGGCGCGGCCACTTCCTTCGTGGATCCTGAACTGCTGTCCATTGGCGAGAAGAAATTACGCGGCTGGCTGAAGAAGGATTCCCGCCTGGCCCTGTACGAGCATTACATCAACGACCTGTTCCGCAGGCAGGCGCACGTGCGCGACGCCGAGGTGGAGGAACTGCTCGGCATGCTGCGCGACCCGTTCGGGACGGTCCGCTCCACGGCGGGCATGCTGGCCAATGCCGACTTCAAGTTCAAGCCCGCACGGAGCAGCCAGGGTCAACCCGTGGAGTTGACACAAAGCACCTTCGACGCCATCCTCAATACGCCCGACCGTAAGGCGCGTCAGACCGCCTGGCAAAACTACAACGACAAATACCTCGAATACAAGAACACCCTGGCCAGCAACCTGACCGCGTCCATCAAGCAGAACGTCTTCCACATGAAGGCGCGCGGATTCAACTCCTCGCTCGAGTCCACCCTCTTCAACGGCGATGTGCCCGTCGAAATGTTCCACAACCTGCTGGAGATCTTCAAGAAGAAGCTGCCGCTCTGGCACAAATACTGGCAGATCCGCCGCAGGGCGTTGGGAGTCAAGACTCTGCATCCCTACGACGTATGGGCCCCGCTGACCACCCGCCAGCACAAGGTTCCGTTCGCCAAAGCGGTGGACTGGATCAGTGCTGGCCTGGAGCCGATGGGCAGCAACTATGTCGACATCCTGCGCAAAGGCTGCCTCGAAGAGCGCTGGGTGGATTGGTCGCCGAACGCGGGCAAACGTCAGGGCGCCTTCTCAACCCGCGTCCCAAAGGGCACACACCCCTTCATCCTGATGAGCTACACCGACGATGTCGGCAGCATGAGCACGCTGGCACATGAGTTGGGTCATTCCATGCATGCCTACTATGCCAGCCGCACCCAGCCGATGATCTACTACACCTATCCCTCCATCGTGGCCGAGACCGCCTCGAACTTTCACCAGGCCATGACGCGCGCCTATTTGCTCCAGGCCAATCCCGATAAATATTTCCAGATCGCGCTGCTGGAAGAAGCCATGGACAATTTCCACCGTTACTTCTTCATCATGCCCACCCTGGCGCGCTTCGAACTGGAGACGCACCAGCGCGTCGAAAAGGGACAGCCGCTGACTGCCGACTCGATGATCGAGTTGATGGCCGACCTGTTCAGCGAAGGCTATGGCGGTTCCATGAACCTGGACCGTGAGCGGGTCGGCATCACCTGGGGCACCTTCACCACCCACCTGTACATCGACTACTACTCGTTTCAGTATGCCATCGGCATCTCGGCAGCCAACGCCATCGCCAAACGCATCCTCAGCGGCGTCCCCAACGCGGCGCAGGATCACATCAATTTCCTCAAGGCGGGCTCGTCCAAATCGCCGATGGAAGTCTACAAGCTGGCAGGCGTGGACATGACCAGCACGGGTCCCATCGAGGACGCCTTCACCGTCCTGGAAGAATACATCGACCGCCTGGGCGTGTTGACAGGCAAATAGCATGTCGTTGCGAGAGCGGTGGTTTTCCGCTCGAAGCAACCTCCTGAAATAAGCAGGAAGATCACACTGCTCGCTGCGCCCGCTTCGCTCACAATAACGAAAAATATCGAGGCCCCATGAACCTACTCTCCGTCCTGCTTGCCCTGTTCCCCGTGCTCGTCGTGCTCGTGCTCCTGCTCTGGAAGCGCATGGCCGCCGACACGGCGGGACTGATCGGCTGGGCCGCCGCCCTGCTGGTAGCCTGGCTGTACTTCCAGACCCCGCTGCAGGTCGCCTTGACCGCCAGCCTGGCGGGCGTGGTTGCCTCCCTGCCGATCACACTGATGGTTGCGACGTCCATCCTGCAGGTCACGCTCATGCTGGAGACAGGCGCCATCGCGCGCGTGGTGGCGCTGGTCAAGTCGGTTGCGCCCAAGGATCAGGTCGTGCAGATCATGATCGTCAACATCGGCTTTGGGACCCTGCTGGCTGCGCTGGGCGCGACGCCCGTCTCGATCCTGCCGCCCATCATGCTGGCGCTGGGATATTCCTCCTTCATCGCCATCGCCCTGCCCGCCATCGGCTACGACGCATTGACCACCTACGCCCTGCTGGGCATCCCTGTGGTGGTCTTCGCCAACTTCGTCGGCCGCCCCGTGGACGAGGTCGGCTGGGTCTTCGCGCGTTACATGCCCGTCATCAGTTCGTGCATCGCGCTGGGGATGCTGTGGATCGTCGGCGGCTGGAACATGCTTCGGCGCGGACTGCTGCCTGCGCTGCTGGCGGGGCTGACGGCGGGCTTCATCGCCATCGGCATGAACGCCATCGGCATGGTCACGCTGACGGGTGTTGCGGCGGGCTTGGGCGTCATCCTCGTCATGCTATTGTATCTTCTGGCTACGCGCAAGCCATTATGGGATAAAAGCGTCCAAAACGAGACCGATCGACAGGCGGTGGCGCGCATCTCGTTCTGGCGCGCCGTCTCCCCCTGGCTGATCCTGACGGGCTTCGCCGTGCTGGTCAACGCGCCCTTCCTGCCCTTCTTCGACCTGACCTTCACCACCTGGGCCATGCCCGTGGAGGTCATCCCTGGCGCGCCTGAAAAAGTGCGATTGTTCTGGCAGGCCTATTTCTGGATTCTGGTCAGCGTGGTGCTGTCACTGCCTTTCCTCAGAACGACTCGCGCACAATGGAACACGTCCGTGCAAAAGTGGATCAAGCGCGCCCCGCGCCCGATGCTGGCTTCGGCGGTCTTCTTCGCCATCGCCTACATCATCAACCACTCAGGCAAGGGCCTCGATTGGACGCTGGTCAACCCGCAGCACAACATGGTCGTGGTGCTGGCGGACGCGTCCACCGCCTTGTTT
The DNA here is from genome assembly GCA_938008865.1 of uncultured Anaerolineales bacterium. Classification (GTDB taxonomy): domain Bacteria; phylum Chloroflexota; class Anaerolineae; order Anaerolineales; family Villigracilaceae; genus JACPVF01. The sequence continues at coordinate 869 of CALLJA010000594.1, read as the reverse complement.
GGCCAGGCCTACCCGCTAATCGCCCCGTTCCTTGGCCTGCTGGGCGGATTCGTCAGCGGCTCGGAGACTTCATCCATTGCGATGTTCACCGCCCTGCATCTTTCCATTGCGGAAAAGATCGGCGCGGGGGGACTGGTCATCGCGGCCGTCAGCGGCATCGGCGGCGGACTGGCCAGCGTCATCTCGCCTGCCAAACTGCAGAACGCCTCTGCGTCCATCGACCGCATCGGCGAGGAGGCGGGCGTCCTGCGCGTGACCTTCGTCATCTCGCTGATCATCACCGCTGTGGCGGCCATCCTGACGTTGTTGTGGGCATAAGAGAAGTCCCTAAAGGTTTCCAAAGCAATCAGCGACGCATTTTCAACGGGTGCATCCTGCAAGAAAATATCCTGGTTCATGGTGGAAACCTTTAGGGTCTGACTTTTCAGAAAGCATCCAAGTCTTGACAAATAGATAAATTTCGATATAATCTCACATAGAAAGTTGTCGATATGAAATTCAACCCTGTCCTGTTTGCCAAAGCCATCGCCGACGAGACCCGCCAGAAGATCATGAACCTGGTGTGTTGCAACTCGCTTTCGGTCAATGAGATCGTCGAGCAGTTGGACGTTTCCCAGCCCACGGTCTCCCATCACCTGGCCATCCTGCGCGAAGCGGGCCTGGTCAACGTGCGCGAGGAAGGCAAGCAGACCTTCTACACCCTGAACCAGGAAAATATCGCCGTATGCTGCGGGCAGATCATGATCCAGTTCGCGCCCGAAACGCCCACTACGGAAAACCTGCTCAAGGTCATCAACCAGTAAATGCGGAGGCGCAGGCGCCGTCCTGCCCTCCTTATTTTTTGAAAAGATACATAGACAAACATCTAT
>CALLJA010000593.1 GCA_938008865.1 uncultured Anaerolineales bacterium | reverse complement strand
TCGTTGAAGTTGGTGACCATGCCGACGGAGATGCGCACCGCGCCGCTGGCTTTGCCGTCGATGCAGACGCGGAAGTCGTCGATGGAGAGGCGCTGGCGGTGGGTGGGCTGGGTGAAGCAGGCGGCCAGCTCCATTTGGGAGATTTCGAGCGCGATCTCGCCCGCGCCCGGGTTGCAGAAGCAGCCCGTCCGCAGCGAGATGTTGACCTGGTTGGCGGCCTGTTCGATGAAGCGGTGGTCGATGGGCATGCCGTCTTTATTGTAGAAATTAACCGTCACCGCGCCGCCGCGCTGCTCGACGTTGGTCGGCCCGTAGATGCGCACCAGCGGCTCGCCCGTGGAATGTTTCATCTGCGTCAGGTTGTCGAGCAGCCAACCCGTCAGCGTGCGGACGCGTTCCTTGATGACGCCGTAGCCGATGGATTGAATGTGGCGCAGGCCGATCTCCACGGCGGGGATGCCGAGGTAGTCGAGCGTGCCGTCCTCGAAGGCGGGCGCGCCGTCGGCCAGGTAGTACTTGTCGCCTTGCACCGAGGCGACCGTGATGGTGCCGCCCGCGAACCAGGGACGATGCAGTTTGGCGAGCGCCTCCTTGCGGGCGATCAACGCGCCGATGCCCGTGGGATAGCCGAACATCTTGTAGAACGAGATCGGCACGAAATCGGGATGGACCTGCGAGAGGTCCAGGCTGCTGGTGGGGACGAAGGCGGCCGCGTCGAGCAGCACGTCCCAGCCGTGGGCGTGGGCCTTCTCGATCCACTCGAGCGGATGCTGGACCGAGGAGAAGTTCGACTGGGCGGGGAAGGCAAACAGGTTGGTTCCGCTCGTCGAAGGGCGGGCCAGTTCCAGGTCCAGGGTGGCGGCGTCCAGGCGCATGTCGGGCAGCATGACGGGGATGTAGGTCACGTCCGCGCCGCGCGCGTGGGCGAATTCCCGAATCCCGTTGACGGAATTGTGGTTGTCGAAGGTCAGCAAATAGCGCCCGTTCGGGAAGGGATACGACTCGCCGACCAGTTTGAGCGCGCCGCTGGCATTGGGCGTGAAGATGGCCAGGTATTCATCGGGGTCGGCGTGGAAGAATTCGAGGATGTACTCGCGCGCGCCCTCGACCAGTTTGGTGGCGGCTTGCGAGGTGGGGTTGGTCGAGTGGGGATTGCCGAAGGTGTTCTGGCGCAGCAGGTCGTGGTGCTGGCGGATTTGCGTCTCGGCGTACAGTCCGCCGCCCGTGTAATCGAGATAGACATGCTCGGCGTCGTCGAGGCGGGCGTACTCGGCGCGGCGCAAAGCGTCGAGGGATGCGGTTTTGGCGAAGGCGGGGTAGGCTTGCAGGAAGGCTTCGAACTCAGCGGATGGGTTGGGCATGGCGGGACTCCTGGTGCGATTTAACCACAGTTCCCTGCGGTTACGAGTAATTGAAGAAACGTTTGAGGTTGAGGAAATGTTTTTCCAGCAGGTGCCAGGTGCAGAAGGAGACCAGGGCGGTGGCCCCGAAGACCAGCAGCAGGTACAGGCTGTAGGCGCGCCAGCCGAGCAGACGGTAGTGGCTGACCACGTCCAGCATGAGGAACACCATCGGCATGTGTACAAGGTAGGCCGCGTAACTGTATTTGCCCCAGAAGGCTAGAAAACCGTTGCGGAACAATTGTCTGAACGGGGAGCGCTCCGCCGAGGTGAGCAGGATGGCGACCAGCGCGGCGGCAAAGACTGCCACGCTGGTATACCCGCCCAGAGCCAGCGGCAGGCTGTTGACGGGGTGCGGCAGGGCGGGGAAATTCCCGAGGCAGAGCAGGAGGAAGGCTGTCAGGCCGACCCAAAACACGGGGCGGGCGGCCTTTGCGATGCGCTCCCGCCAGGCGGGCAGCAGGAAGGCTTGGGCCAGCAACCCGCCCGCGACCAGTTCCTCGAAGCGGGTGAAGGTATTGTAGTAGAAGAAGTTGGCGGCTTGCAGCGGGTCCTTCCAGAAGAGGAGGCCCAGGATACGCAGGAGGATCGAGGCCAGGATGAGGCCGAGGCTCCATTTGAGCAGGTGTTCCCGCCGCGTGTAGTACACCACCGCGGGCCAGATAAGGTAGAACTGTTCCTCGATGGCCAGCGACCAGGTGACTGCCAGGAAGACGGTCAGGTTGGGGCCGTCGAAGATGCTGGTCCAGTTCTGGAGGTAGAGCAGCATGATCGGCAGGATCGCGGGGATGGTGGGCGCATACTCGGGGTCGAGGACGGGCACCAGCAGCAAGATCGCCGCCGTGACGGCGTAATACAGCGGGAAGATGCGCAGGATGCGGCGGACGTAGAAGTTCTTGAAGTAGTCGGGACGTTCGCGGGTACGCAGCAGGATGGACGTGATCAGGAAGCCCGACAGGACAAAGAAGATATCAACCCCCACCCAACCGACGCTGGTAAAACGGGTAAACAAATTCAAGACGGGATGACGGGTGAATTCGGAGGCGCGCTTGAAGGCATGTACCGCCATCACCAATAAAACCGCCAGCCCGCGCAGGCCGTCCAGTTCCTTGATGCGATCATCCATGCAGAAGCCTCCGTCCTTGCCGATTGGGTCGTGTAATTCTACCGCATCAAAGGGGAAGGTCTTGGAGGTACTCCAGCATGAAGAGTTCCCGTTTCAGCCAGTCCGGAGCGGACGCGGTCCCCAGCAGGGAACGGTTCGCGCGCAGGGCCTCTTCGATGGAAATCCAGCGCGGCTCGAAGCCCAGGTCGGCTTCGTAGTCGTCCAGATGCTGCGGGCCGAAGCCTTGGGCGGCGTCGCACAGGAAGTAGTGCGAAATCATTTTGAAGGTATCGAAGCCCTCGTCGGAGGCGTGATTGTATTCGACCACCGCGCCGATCTCGCGCCCGATGCGGACCAGGGTCGCGCCGCACTCTTCGAGCACCTCGCGCCTCAACGCCTCGGCCTGACTCTCCCCCTC
>CALLJA010000592.1 GCA_938008865.1 uncultured Anaerolineales bacterium | reverse complement strand
GATGAGGTCCGCGCGGTCGGGGAAGCGCTCGGGCTGGCGGAGGGGATGGTTTGGCGGCAGCCGTTCCCAGGTCCCGGCCTGACGGTGCGCTGTCTCGGGGAGGTGACGCCCGAGCGGGTGTCCCGCCTGCGGGCGGCGGACGCCATCCTGATCGAAGAATTATCAAAGGCGGGATTCCTTGGCAAGGGCGCAGAAACATCACAGGCCTTCGTCGTGCTGCTGCCCGTACGTTCGGTGGGCGTGATGGGTGACCAGCGTACTTACCAGGAAGCGGCCGCCATCCGCGCAGTGGTGACCGACGACTTTATGACCGCCGACTGGGCGCGCCTGCCGCATGACCTGCTGGCGCGGGTGGCCAACCGCATCGTCAATGAAGTGAACGGAATCAACCGCGTGGTCTACGACATCACCAGCAAACCGCCTGCAACCATCGAGTGGGAATAGCGTAAGTGAAGTGGTTGCGCGGCATCGGCTCGCGCTAATTTTCGGAAGGAGTCTCGAATGAGTTTCAATTTTGGCGAAGTATTGACCCGCGCGTGGCAGATTACCTGGAAATACAAGGTATTGTGGATCTTCGGCATCCTGGCAAGTTGCGCGCGCGGCGGCGGGGGCGGCAGCGGCGGCTCGAGCAGCGGAAGTGGAAACGGCAACGGCAACTGGGATGGCAACACACCGCCGATCTTCCGCGAATGGGAGCGTTCCCTGGAACAGGCCGCCGAGTGGATGGTCCACAACTGGTGGATATTCATCATCATCGGGCTGGTGTTCCTGACCTTGATCGTGCTTTCGATCTTCCTCGGGAACATGGGCCGCATCGGCCTGATCCGCGGCACGCTGCAAGCCGAGAACGGCGCAGAGAAGTTGTCGTTCGGCGAACTGTTCAGCGGCAGCCTGCCCTACTTCTGGCGCGTGTTCGGCCTGTCGTTCATCATCGGGCTGATCGTCTTTGCAGCCATCATCCCGTTCCTCCTGTTCGGCGTGCTGACGGCGGGCGTGGGTTTCCTGTGCATTCTGCCGCTGATCTGCATCCTGATCCCGGTGGGGATCGCCGTAAACCTGACCCTCGAACTGGCGGATGTAGCCATCGTGCGCGATAACGCGGGCATGTGGGAAGGCTGGCAGCGCGGCTGGAACATGGCGCGCGCCAATATCGGCCCGGTCATCGGCATGGCGCTGATCCTGTTCGTGATCGGCCTGGGTGTAAGCCTGGTCATCGCCATCCCGCTGCTGATCGTCCTCTTCCCGACCATGATAGGCTTCGTGGCAAGCAACGGCGAGAATATGACGCCCCTGATCATCGCGGGAGTATGCTTTGCGGCCTTCCTGCCGATCTCCATCCTGGCGGGCGGCATCCTGAACACCTACATCGGTTCTGCGTGGACGCTGACCTACCTGCGGCTGACGCCCGCCGCGTTGGCCCCCATGGAGAACAACGCTCCCGTCCCGTCTGACGAACCGCAAGCCTGACCCTTCAAATCCCGCCTGTGGAAATTCCACAGGCGGGATTTTTTCAGGCGGGGAATCGCAGGGGGAGCGCCGTGGACGAAAATCGGCGGGTCGTGTATGATAATGCGAACCGCCTCCCCTATGACGCAGTCTCGAACCCGAAACCCATTCCCACATCCCCTGCGCAGGCTGGCCGCCGCCTTGACGGCCCTGGCCCTGTGGCTTGGCACGTTTGTCGGCGCGCAGGCCCAGGCCGCAGCGCGCGCAGATCTATATCCGCCGGACGTCTCGACCTTCCCCAACATCTCGGCCCAGTTGGATGTGTTCGACGCGTCGGGCCTTTTTGTTTCGGGCCTCGAACTCGGGGCGCTGACCGTGACGGAAGACGGCCAGCCCCGCCCGGTCACCACGCTGACCGAGCAGGTTATCCCCGCCCAACTGGTCATCGCCGTCAACCCAGGCGCGCCGCTGGACGTGCGCGACGGGCAGGGCATCTCACGCTTCCAGCGCATTGCCCAGGTGCTGGGCGGATGGGCGCAGTCGCGGCCTGCCGACCCCGCCGACGACATCAGCCTAGTCAGCATCGCCGGGCCAGTCATCAGCCACGGCACGCCCACCGATTTCCTCAACAGCCTGGGCGCATTCCAGCCTGATTTCCGCGCCTCGATCCCCAACCTGCAATCGCTGGCGCTGGCCATCGAAACAGCCAGCACGCCCACGCCGCGCGCGGGCATGAAACGCGCCGTGCTGTTCATCACCCCACACATGGACGACCCGGCCATCGAGTCGACGCTCCAGCCGCTGATCGAACGCGCCGTGCAGAACGATGTGCGTGTGTACGTCTGGTTCGTAGACCTGGAAACCTATTTTGCCACCACCAGCGCGGCGGCCTTTAACACCCTGGCCATGCAGACCGGCGGCAGCCTGTTCGCCTACTCGGGGACTCAGCAGTTTCCCGACCCCGAAGCCTATTTCGCCTCTCTGCGGCGCATCTACACCCTGACCTATGCCTCGGCCATCAACGCCGCCGGTGACCACACCCTGCGGGTGGACGTCAGCCTGCCTTCAGGCGCCGTCTCTTCGCAGGAGCAGACCTTCGCGCTCAACATCCAGCCGCCCAACCCGATCCTGGTTTCGCCGCCGCAGCAGATTACCCGCCAGCCCCCGCCCGACGACCCCTACAACGACAGCGTGTTGCTGCCGGCCGAACAGCCGCTGCAGGTCATCATCGAATTCCCCGACGGTGTGCAGCGCCCACTCATGCGCAGCACGCTCTACGTGGACAATGTCATCGCGGACGAGAACACCGCCGCCCCGTTCGATGCCTTCACCTGGGACCTCTCGGGCTACGACCGCAGCGGCGAGCACCAACTGATGGTCGAGGTGGTCGACTCGTTCGGGTTGAGCAAATCCACCATCAGCGTGTCGGTCGAGGTGACGGTCACCCAGCCACAGCGCGGCATCCGCGCTTTCATCGGGCGCTACCGCCAGCCAATCATGATCGGCGCGGTGGCCCTGGCCGGGCTGGCGCTGGTCTTCATCCTGCTGACCGGTCGCCTGCGAATCCCGTCGCTGAAGGCTCGGCGCGCGGCCCAGAAGGCCAGTTACGACCCACTCACCCAGCCGGTCCGCATCGCCGTGGAAACGCCCCTGCCCGCAGAAGCAGACAAGGTCAAGCGCCGCCGCGCCTGGCCGATCGGCGCGCCCAAAACACGCGCCGTGGATGCACCCGCCTCCCTCGTCCGCCTCGGCGCGGACGGGCAGCCCGCTGCCTCCGCCCCAATCCCCTTGGCTGAAAAAGAAACCACTTTCGGCACTGACCCGGTTCAGGCCAGTTACGTGCTCGACGACCCATCCATCTCTCCGCTGCATGCGCGCCTCAAGCAGACCGAGGATGGCGGCTTCCTGCTGGCAGACGGCGGGTCGGTGGCGGGCACCTGGGTCAACTACGAACCCGTCCCCCGAGAGGGTCATCGGCTCGAACATGGGGATGTGGTACACTTCGGCCAGTTGATGTACCGCTTCCAATTACGGACATCCCCGCCAGTCATTCCGCCCAAGGTGACGCCTGAAAAGCCCGCAGCATGATTCGCTCCTCCACAGCCCACATGCACGTTGCAGCGCTCAGCCACCCGGGCATGAGCGGAAAAAATAATGAGGATCGTTTTGCGGTTTCATCTTTTACCTTGAACGCAGACGACCCCCAGCCGGTGCTTTTTGCCGTGGTGGCAGATGGCATCGGTGGGCACCGCGCGGGCGAAGTCGCGGCTGAACTAGCCGTCAATTACATCAGCCAGGGAGTTGGGGAAAGCAACGGCAAGAAACCCGTCAAGGTCCTTGAAACCGCCATCCACGACGCCAGCCAGGCCATCGCGGCCCACTCAGCCAGCAAGACCGAACAGGAAGGCATGGGCGCCACCTGCGCCTGTGTCTGGATCATGGACCGCAAGTTGTACATGGCCCACGTGGGCGACTCGCGCGTGTACCTGATCCGTGGGCAGCACATCCGCCGTCTGACGGTGGACCATACCTGGGTGCAGGAGGCCATCGAAAAGGGCATCATCAGTCCTGAACAAGCTCGCGACCATCCCAACGTACACGTCATCCGCCGCTACCTCGGCTCGGTCCACCTGCCCGAGGTGGACTTCCGCATGTACCTGGAGGACGGCGAGGACGAAGAGGAAGCCATCGGCAACCAGGGCTACGAGATGGACCCGGGTGACGTGGTGCTGTTGTGCAGCGACGGCCTGACCGACCTGGTCTGGGACGACGAGATCCTGCAAACGCTGCGCTCGAAGAGCACAGTCAAAGCGGCGGCCGAGGCGCTGGTGGAAATGGCCAACCAGCGCGGCGGGCACGATAACATCACCGTGGTGCTGATTGCCGCCCCGCGCACGGGCAAATCGGCCAACAAGAAAAAAGGCTTCCTCGACTGGTTACTGGGAGAAGAATGAGACCCTGCGGATGCAGGGTCTCTTGTTTTCTCAGGCTCGTTCCAGCGCAAATTTGTGTTTACCGATACGGTAGTTGCCATTGTGGGTCATCACCTTGTCCAGCAGCACCTCGGGCACGTCTACGAACGAGAAGGTGTCTTCGATGCGAATCCTGCCGATGGCCGACCCGGGGATCTCTGCGTGGTGCGCGATGGTGCCGACGATGTCGTTCGGGCGCACGCCATGGATCTTGCCCTTGCTGATGCGCAAACGGATCATGCCTTCCTCGTGCGACTGGCGTCCGTTGTTGCGTGTGACACGGCGTTCACTGCGTTCACCGCGCTCGGGGCCGAACCCGCGCTCGAAGCGGGAGCCGCGCGCGAATCCGCGCTCGGACTGGAAGGCGGGTCTCTCGGCCACTTCAGCGACATTGGCCACGGGGCGCTGTTTCTCGCCCGCGCGCGCCAGTTTGAGAGCGGCAGCGGCGACTTCGATCAGTTCGTGCCCGTCGGCGACCAACTGCTCGACCATTTCACGTTCGCGCTGATAACGTCCACGACCGAGCCAGACCTTCATCATGTCGACGACCTTCTGTTCGCGGCGCGCGCGGATGTCATCGGCGGTGGGAAGTTTGCCGAGGGTCAACGGCTGCTTGGTGAAGGCTTCGATGTCGCGCAGGCGGCGCTTCTCACGCGGGGTGAAGAGCGAGATGGCGATACCCGTCTTACCCGCGCGGCCCGTGCGTCCGATGCGGTGTACATAGACTTCGGGGTCGTCGGGGAGTTGGTAGTTGATGACGTGCGAGATATCGTCGATGTCGAGGCCGCGGGCGGCCACGTCGGTGGCGACCAGAACCTTGATCTGATTCTCACGGAAACGGCCAAGGATACGCTCGCGGGCATTCTGTTCAAGGTCGCCATTGAGGGCTTCGGCGGGGAATCCGCGCTGGGTCAACTCGCTGGCCAGCAGGCTGGTCTCGGCGCGGGTGCGGGCAAAGATCAGGGTGCTGGTGGCGTCTTCGATCTCCAGCAGATTCATGACCGCATGGAGTTTGTCCGACTCGTGCAGGAAGTAGTAGCGCTGCTCGATGGCGGCCACGGTCATCGTGTTGCGTTTAACGGTAACAGACTGGGGGTCTCGCATGAAACGCTCGGCCAGTTTGCGGATTCGGACGGGCAGGGTCGCGCTGAAGAGCGCGGTCTGGCGTCCCTCGGGGGTGGCAGCCAGGATGGTCTCGACATCTTCGATGAAGCCCATGTTGAGCATCTCGTCGGCTTCATCGAGCACCACGGTCTTGACGGCGCTCAGGTCGAGCACCTCGCGCTCCATCAGGTCGATCAGGCGGCCCGGGGTGCCGACGATGACGTCCACGCCACGGCGCAGGCTGTTGATCTGCGGCGCGTAGGGCTGTCCACCGTAGACGGCCAGGATGCGAACGCGCATGTATTTGCCGTATTCGTTCATGGCATCCGCGACCTGCAAGGCCAGTTCGCGCGTGGGCGCGAGGACCAGGGCCTGCGGCAGTCGGTTGTGTTCGAAATTGTGGAGGATGGGGAGGGCGAAGGCGGCGGTCTTGCCGGTGCCGGTCTGGGCCTGGCCGATCACGTCCACGCCGGTCAGCATGAGGGGGATCATGCCTTCCTGGATGGGCGTCGGCTCGGCGTAGCCAAGTTCAATAATGGCCTGCATCAGCTCGGGACGCAGGTTGAGGGAGGTGAATTCGGTTGTCATCAGATTCCTTTTGATGCCATTGCGCGCAAAGTGAAACAGCTTGTGCGTTACAAGAGATTGCTTCGGGCTTCGCCCTCGCAATGACATGAATATTGGGATGTTCTGATGACTCCGTCCAACGTTCCTGTTACCACGGCTCGCCTTCGCAGGTCTGCCGTCCCAACAAAAAAGCCCGACTGTTCCGCCGGGCGATCATTCAGAGTGACCAAAACAATTCCCAGAAAGTGGCACCCTTTTCAGGGCGGCGAGAGTATAACACAGTTTTCGGGGATTCGGCCAGTCTTGCGAATATCACGCGGGCGGCGACTCGCCGTTCCATTCGATGTCGAAGGTGGAGGCTTGCAGCGGGCTGAGGCCGTGACGGCGGGCGAGGCCCAAGTAATGAAGGATGCCGCGTCCCTGCAGGAGGGCGGGCAGGGGGTCGCGCGGGTCGAAGAGCGTGTCGCGGCTGCGCATGAACGCGCCCAGCCAGCGGCGGAACGTGCGCTTGCGGAACGAGTCAGGCAGGGCGAAGGCCAGCATGGCAGTCGAGAGCATAGATGGGTTCGGGCCGTCGGGAGTGACCAGCGGCAACGCGGGGTCGAAAAATGCCTTGGTAAAGCGCGGATGCGCGGCCAGCAGGTGAACACCACTAGTAGCGCGCGGGTTACACTCCAGCGCGGTGACTGCGCCCTGCGCGTTTTCGATGAAGTCAAAGGAAATCTGACCCGTGAACTGAGCCGCCTCGACGAAGGTCCGCACCCACTCGAAGGCAGCGGGGTGGTCCGCGTGCCGAAAAGCGACCGTCGCGCCCTGCCCTGCAGTGAATTCGGAACGATAAGCAGCGTGCGCAGTGATGCGCCCACGGTGGACGACACTGTAGGTGCAGACCTGCGCGCCGTGGATGAACTCCTGCGCCACCCAGGGGCAGGCGGGGTCGAACGTCAGCGTGGCAAAGGCCTGATTAATGGTCGGCAGGATCAGGGTCTGTGAGGCGAAGCGGGAATAGGCGGGTTTGAGTACCAGTTCCCGCCAGTGGGTGAAGGCGTAGAGCAGGTCGTCGGGATCTTCGATCAGGATCGACTCGGGCACGGAGAGTCCCAGCGAGGCGGCGTAAAAGGCAAAATCCCATTTGTGGTGCAGTCTGCGCAGGGTGTGGATTGGCTCGACGAATGCAGGCAGGCGGCTGCGCCCCATCGCAACGTAGAAGGTTTCCTCATTGACAGGCAGGACCAGGTCGATGCGCTGACGCTGGACGATCCCAACCAGGGCGTTGAGGAAGTCCGCCGTCTGTTGGCGCGGCGGTGGGACGAGGAAGTTCCGCGCGATGCAGCGGCTGGGCGCGGAGAGGTGTCCGCGCAGGCTCTCGGCCATGAATACGACATGTCCCTCGCGATGAAAGGCGCGGGCCAATTCGAGGGCTGCGGGGGAGCGTCCGCCTGTGAGGAGGATGTTGGACATGGGTTTATGATCGTCCTGAAGTATAGCGTAAATTAAACAGTGCAGCGACCTGATGCCTTGCGAAAGAAGCCTCCACCCAAACCGACAGACAGGATGAAAGGCCCGCTTTTCAGCGCACGGCTTGTTCAGTATAATAGCCGCGTGGATGATTTTAGCGTATCGGAGTTAATGACCCGCGCCCGAAACAGAGGTGCTTGATGAAGTTGTATCTCATCTTCGTCCTGATCGACCTGGCGGTCCTGCTGGCCTACCCCGTCGTCTTTGTAGTCCACCAGATCCGCAAGTTCTTCCAAGCCAAGCGATAATCCAGACGTCACGCCCGTTCGAACATCCTGCACTGGGAGGCTCCAATGTCAACACTGAACGATATCCTAGCCGTCATTTTGGGAGGAGGACGCGGCGCGCGCCTGTATCCGCTCACCCAGCAGCGTTCCAAGCCTGCGGTGCCCATCGCGGGCAAGTACCGCCTGATCGACATCCCCATCAGCAACTGCATCAATTCACAGATCTATCGCATCGCCCTGCTGACCCAGTTCAACTCGGTGTCGCTGCACCGTCACATCTCGCGCAGTTACCAGTTCGACGCGTTCCACACGGGCTGGGTGCAGATCTGGGCCGCCGAGCAAACCATCGAGAGCGCCGACTGGTACCAGGGCACGGCAGACGCCGTCCGCAAACAGTTGTTCGAGATTCAGGCCACGGGCGCAAAGTACGTGCTGATCCTGGCGGGTGACCACCTCTACCGCATGGACTACGCCTCGATGGCCCAGTATCACTGGGAGAAGGATGCCGACATCACCGTGGCAGTACAGCCGGTGGCATTGGATGAGGCCCACCGACTGGGCATCCTCAAGCGCGAAACAGATGGTCGCATTTCCTCCTTCGTGGAAAAGCCCAAGGACCCCGAGATCCAGAAACGCTTCTTCAGCCGCGACGATCCCGCGCGTCCGTTGCTAGGCTCGATGGGCATCTACATGTTCAATACGCAGGTGCTGATCGACCTGCTGACCAACAACCCCAAACACGACGATTTCGGCGGCGACATCATCCCTCAGGCCATTGGCTCGCTCAAGGTCTTCGGGTTCGACTTTGACGGCTTCTGGCAGGATATCGGAACAATCCGTTCGTTCTATGAGACCAACCTGCTGCTGGCTTCGGCCAACTCGCCCTTCAATTTTTACGACCCAAAACTGCCCATTTATACCCGCGCGCTGTTCCTGCCCGGTTCCACCGTAGAAGACAGCCAGTTGGAAGGCGTGCTGGTCTCCGAAGGCTGCCGCATCCAAAAGGCCGAGATCAAACATTCGATCATTGGAACCCGCAGCCAGATCGGGGCGGGATCGGTCATCAAGGACAGCATCATCATGGGCTCCGACTACTACGACAGCGAAGCGCGTCAGCGCAGCATCCCGATTGGCATTGGCGCGAACTGCCACATCGAGGGCGCGATTCTCGACAAGAACGCGCGCATCGGCGACGGCGTGGTCATCCGCCCGTTCCCGCGCGACAAGGACATCGACCACGATACCTGGTACGTGCGCGACGGGATCGTGGTGATTCCGAAGGATGCCGAAATTCCCGCGGGCACGCGCATCGAACCTGACAATTCGAGTATTTAAGTCACATTGACACCCCTTTAGGCGAAGCGTACACTCGCAACGCCTAGGAAAAAATAAACCGTCACGGAGGTGATTCGTGGCGGTTTATTTTTTGCCCAAACCCGGCGGCATGGAGAACGGAATGAACGAAATCTGGCCAATCCTTTTGATCATCCTGCAATTGATCTTCCTGGAAGGCATCCTGTCCATCGACAACGCGGCCGTGATCGGCGCGCTGGTCTCGCCCCTGCCTTCCGACCAGCGCGTACCGTGGCCGAAGGCCCTGAAGAAGGTCGGCGACTGGCTGCATCCCGTTCTGGGAGACCAGCGCATGGCGGCTCTGCGCGTGGGCCTGCTGGGCGCCTATCTGGGCCGCGGTCTGATGCTGCTGATGACAAACCTGCTGATCCACAACACATGGGTCAAGTTGATTGGCGCGGCCTACCTCATCCACCTGGCCTTCGACAACCTGCAAGACCGCTCGGGCGGCGGCGGCGAGGACGACGGCGAAGTCAAGCCCATCAAGGTCCAGGCCTTCTGGGCCACCGTGTTGACGGTCGAGACCATGGACCTGATCTTCAGCATCGACAACGTTGTGGCGGCGGTCTCGCTCTCCGACAAATTGTGGGTGGTGATGCTGGGCGTGGCCATCGGCATCCTGACCATGCGCTACGCGGCGGGCATCTTCAGTTATGCCGTGCAGCGCGAGCCGATCCTGCAACAGGCGGCCTACATCCTGGTCTTGAACATCGGCGTGGAAATGGTGCTGGCCCAACTCTGGCACATCGAGATATCGGACCTGATGCGCTTCGGCATCTCGGTCGCCACCATTCTTCTGTCCATCGCCTACGCCCACAGCCCGTTCCTACAAAGGTTCCGCTTTGCGCTGATCTGGCTGGCCCGCGGATTCGGTATCATCAATGAATTTGTGGACTGGGCGCTGGCTCCATTCCGTGGCATACTCAGTCTGGTCTTTGGCCTGTTCAGCCGCAAGGCCGAACCCACCCCCGCCTGACGGGAAAGCGAGAAACGATGATCACGATCAAGACTCCGACCACCCGCGACGATTTCAAGGCGTACTACGCCCTGCGCTACAAGGTCCTGCGGGAACCTTGGGGACATCCCAAGGGCACCGAGAAGGACGACTACGAACCCATCAGCGAACACTTCATGGCGGTCAACGAGAAAGGCGAAGTGGTGGGCGTGGCCAAACTCTACGAAAAGTCGGCGGGCGTGGGACACATCTCGCACCTGGCCGTGGCCGGCGAGTTCCAGCACAAGGGAGTGGGCCACCTGCTGGTACAGACCGTGGAGGCGCGCGCCAGGGAACGCGGCTTCCGTTCCATCGGTTCGATGGCGCGCGTGACTGCCACCAAATTCTTCGAGCGCTATGGCTATCGTGTGACGGGCATCCCCTCGCTGCACCTGGGCACCACGCACCTGGTCTGGATGGAAAAGGAACTGGGCTGACACCCATAACAAAACTGTCTGGCTGCGCGGCTTGACAGTGGTTTTAATCCTGGAGTAAACTGACAGACGGATGGGGAGTAGCCGCCTGTCCCCCCACAGGATGGATTGTCGTCATATCATTGGTCGAAGGGCCATCGGCGATCCATGCGCGCGCCCCAGGCGAAGCGTTGGCAAGACCACCACTGTAGTGGTGGTCTTTTTTTCACCGCTACACAAACCCTTGAGGAGAGTTTCCTATTATGACCCTTGAAAAGAACGCAGGCCCACAGCAGGAATGGCACGCCCTGGAAGCAGACGAAGTGCTACGTCACCTGGAAGTGGAAGAGAACGGTCTGACCAGCGCAGAGGCCGCCCACCGTCTCGAACAGTATGGCGAGAACCAGTTGCGCGAAGCGCCGCGTTCCACCTTCTGGCACATGCTATGGGAACAGTTAAACAATTTCGTGGTCATTCTACTGATCGTGGCTTCGGTCATCTCGGCCCTGCTCGGCGATTACGTCGAGGCGGCGGCCATCCTGGCCATCGTGGTGCTAAATTCGGTGTTGGGCATTTTCCAAGAGCGCCGCGCTGAGGAAGCCCTGGCCGCCCTCAAGAAACTGGCCGCGCCCGACGCACAGGTCATCCGCGACGGGCGACGGCAGCCGGTCCCCGCCCGCAGTCTGGTGCCCGGCGACATCGTCCATCTCGAAGCGGGCAACTACATTCCCGCTGACGTGCGCCTGCTGGAAGCCGTCAACCTGCGCATCGAAGAGGCCTCGTTGACGGGCGAATCGCTGCCCGTGCAGAAGAACGCCGCCACGGTGCTCGATAGGAACGTTCCGCTCGGCGACCGTAAGAACACAGCCTTCATGGGCACCTTGGTCTCCTACGGGCGCGGACGCGGCGTGGTGGTCAGCACCGGTATGCGCACCCAGTTGGGCCTGATCGCCACCATGCTGCAAACCGTGGAGACCGAAGAGACTCCGCTCCAGCGCCGCCTCGACCAATTGGGCAAGACGCTCAGCATCGGTTCGCTGGCGCTGGTGGCTATCGTTTTCATCGTGGCGCTCTTCAACTATACCGACGTCAGCCAGATGTCCAACGGCTTTCTGGAGTACCTCAAGGAATATGCCGCCGAAATCACCGAGGTCTTCATCATTGCCGTCAGCCTGGCGATTGCCGCCGTGCCCGAGGGCCTGCCCGCCGTCGTGACCATTTCGCTGGCGCTCGGCATGCGCGAGATGATCCGCCGTCACGCGCTCATCCGCAAACTGTCCTCGGTGGAGACGCTCGGCTCGGCCACCACCATCTGCTCGGACAAGACCGGCACCCTGACCCAGAACGAGATGACCGTCACCCGCATCTGGGCCGACGGCCAGTTCCTCGATGTGACGGGAACGGGGTACGTGCCAAAGGGCGATTTCGTGATCGACGGCCAATCTGTAGATGTGACAAAATATCCCGCTGCGCTGACCACCCTGTGGCTGGGCGTGCTCAACAACGACGCCGAGATCGAGACCACCGGCGAGAACGAAGGTTCGCAAACCTACCGCATCGTCGGCGACCCGACCGAGGGCGCCCTGCTGGTGGCCGCCGCCAAGGCAGGCGCCCTGCACATCCAGATCGACGAGGCCTACCCGCGCGAGAACGAGGTGCCCTTCGACTCGGAGCGCAAGCGCATGATCACGATCCACGATGTACGCGAGCCGCAGCCCGGCGACCTCTCGCCCTTCTACGATGAGAAACACAAGGACTGGGATGTGATCGCCGTCAAGGGCGCACCCGATGTGGTGCTGGGCCTGTGTTCCAAATACCAGGCCATGAACGACGAGGCGCGTCCGCTCGACCCGGCCGGCCGCGAGCGCATCCTGGCCGCCAACGACGCCATGACCAAAGATGCCCTGCGCGTGCTGGGGCTGGCCTATCGCGTCGAAAAGAACGTGCCCGACAACCCCGAGGAGATCAAGACCGAGGAACTCGAAAAGGACCTGGTCTTCGTGGGCCTGGTCGGCATGATCGACCCAGCCCGCACCGAGGTCAAACCCGCGCTTGCCAAGGCGCGCCACGCCGGCATCCGCACCGTAATGATCACCGGCGACTACCCCAACACCGCCCGCGCCATCGCCGAGACCATCGGTCTGCTGACGCCCGGGCACAAGGTCCGCACGGGCGCGGAAGTGGACGCAATGTCCGACGAGCAACTCAAGCGCGAGATCGAGGTTACAGACGTGTTCGCGCGCGTCTCGCCCGAACATAAGATGCGCATCGTCGACGCGCTGCAGGCCAACGATGAGATCGTCGCCATGACGGGCGACGGCGTCAACGACGCGCCCGCCATCAAGCGCGCCGACATCGGCGTGGCGATGGGCATCACCGGCACCGACGTGG
>CALLJA010000591.1 GCA_938008865.1 uncultured Anaerolineales bacterium | reverse complement strand
ACGGCCTACCAGGGACTCTTCCGCAACCCGCTGGCCGACCCGTTCCTGATCGGCGTGGCTTCGGGCGCGGGCCTGGGCGCGGTCATTGCAATGAGCCTCAAGTGGCCGTATTCGTTCTGGGGGTTGATGGCCGTGCCGATGGCGGCCTTTCTGGGCGCGTTGGTGACCGTCTTCAGCGTATACTTCGTGGCCCGTGTCGGACATACCGTCCCCACCACCAACCTGATCCTGGCGGGTGTGGCCGTCTCGTCCTTTGCCACTTCGTTGACCTCATTCCTGATGCTGCGCTCGACGGGCGAGGTACGGCGTGCGCTGGGCTGGCTGTTGGGCGGAGCCAGCCAGGCAGGCTGGACCGCCATCCTGGCGCTGTTGCCTTATCTGGCGCTCGGACTGGGCATCCTGCTGTTGAGCGGGCACGTCCTCAACCTGCTGCAATTCGGCGATGACCAGGCCCAGCAGCTGGGGCTGAACGTGGGCCGCGCGCGCACGCTGGTGCTGGCTGCCGCTTCGTTAACCGCGGCGGCGGCGGTGGCTTTCTCGGGCATCATTGGCTTTGTCGGGTTGATCGTGCCGCACATCATCCGCATGTGGGTGGGTGGGGATTACCGCCGCGTGATGCCGCTATCCATTTTGGGCGGGGCCACGGCCCTGCTGCTTTCGGATGTACTGGCGCGCGTGTTGCTGGCCCCGCAGGAACTGCCCGTGGGCATCGTCACCTCGCTGGCAGGTGCGCCCTTCTTTTTATGGGTGCTGCGACGCGCGAAGAATCAGGGGTATTGGTAAATGGTAATTGGTAATTTGGGAGTCGGGTATGCTGCGAATTGAAAATCTCTCGGCTGCCTATCATGGACGCCAGGTTCTGCACGACATCTCCCTCGATGTCAATAGCGGCGAGGTGGTCGCGCTGATCGGGCCGAACGGCGCGGGCAAGTCCACGTTGATTCGCGCGGTCAGCGGCGTGATTCCGTACACGGGACAGGTACGTACCAACGGCGACGACTTCGCCGCGCTCACGCCCATCCAGCGCGCGCGTTACATCGCTGTGGTGCCGCAGGCCATCTCGCTGCCGCCCGCCTTCACGGTCTGGGAGACCGTGCTGATGGGACGCACGCCCTATTTGGGATTTCTCGGCCACGCCTCCGAGCAGGACGAGGAACTGGCGCGCTGCTCCCTGGAGCGCGTCCACGCCCTGGAGTTGATCGACCGCCGCGTGGGCGAACTCTCGGGCGGAGAGTCCCAGCGCGTGCTGCTGGCCCGCGCCCTGACCCAGTCCACGCCCATCCTGCTGCTTGACGAGCCGACCGCGCACCTCGACCTGCAATACCAGGTCAGCCTGCTGGAACTGGTCCGCGACCTGGCGCGTAGAGACAACCTGGCCGTGCTGGTCGCCTTGCACGACTTGAATCTGGCCGCGCGTTATGCCGACCGCATCGCGCTCTTGGTCGGGGGCGTGGAAAAAACCGTGGGGACGCCCGGGCAGGTCCTTCGTCCAGACCTGATCGAGGCCGCCTATTGCCTGCCCGTGCATGTCGTCCCGCATCCGTTCTACGAAGGTCCCCTTGTCCTGCCCGCCGAACGAGACTAGAATCGCCTCAGCGAGGCGACGTGAAGAAACGCATCCCCAACGCAGAAGATAGATATCCCATCCAGATCGAGATGGGCCTGCTCGACGAAAAGACCCAATACCTGGTCGGCTGGCCGGGCTATCGCACCTATTTCAACAAATCGGGGCTGGGCTATGTCGAGACGGCGGCCGAAGAGGCGCACATGATGGCGCTGATGCTGCGCTGGCTGGTAACGGGGAAATTCCGCACACGCAATCCGATCTATCTGGTCTGTATGGCTTTCATCGCCCTGCTGTTGGGCATTTTGCCGTTATTTGGGATGTTGATCGAACTGTTTGCGGGGAACTTTGCCATCCTCCTGTTGCTGACCGTGGCCTCTCCCCATATCCTCATCGGAGTGCTCCTGTCGATTAACGTTGTCTTGAGCCTGTTCGGCCCAGACAGCAAATCCATCACGGGCGACTGATTCCCCAACTATGACCACATACTTCATCACCGGCGGCCTCGGCTTCCTGGGCCAGTACATCGTCCAGGCCGTTCACGACCATGACCCTACAGCCGAGCTGCGCGTGCTGGTGCGCACCCAGCGCAAGAC
>CALLJA010000590.1 GCA_938008865.1 uncultured Anaerolineales bacterium | reverse complement strand
ATTCTCTCCAGTGGTACGAGAGAAAACAGAACGGACGACCTGGGCGGGTCGTCCGTTTTGGGTGGGGTACATGCCTTGCCTGCTGACCGGCGTCTATGCTGAAAGCGCATCCTTCTCCGACAAGGAATCTGTCGATGGCGCTGCCCATAAAATACCCACTAGAACAATGCCGCCAACCGGGACCAGGAGAAATAGCAGCCACCATGCGCTTTTACCGCTGTCGCGGAGTCGGCGCGCCCCGGCCGCCAGCAGGGGCAGCAAGACGGCCAGCAGGAATACGCCGCCCAGGGTCTCATTCAAGAGTTCCAGGGCCGAAATACATAGAACGACGAATAACGCAAACCACCAGAATTCGGGCCGCGATGCGCGCCCGGTGAAATCCGCGTATTTCGTCAGGCATTTGCGAATGGACTCGAAGAACGTGATCGGGCCCGTTTTGTCGTCGGTGTTCGCATCTGAAGCAACCTTCATTTTCAACTCCTTGCCGATTCTAGAGACGGCTTCTCTCGAAGATGTAACCCAATCCGATAAATTGAGTCCGCCGCCATTTTCGGCAAAAATCCGCCCGTCCGCAACTGTGGAATCCCCCAGTTTTTCAGATTCGAGCCAGTTTCTATCGTTTTTCAGCCTCAAAACCAATTCCATCCTAGAACGGACTTGAAATTTTGCATAGATATTCTTCAAGTGAAACTCGACCGTGCGCTCAGAGACCTTCATGTCCAGCGCTATTAATTTATTGCTTTTACCTTCCAATAAAAGTTGTATGGTTTCTCGTTCGCGGCGACTTAATCGGGGAAATGGTTGCACGGTAAAGTTTCCTTTTATATTATTTTACTGGCAGCCACCCTGTGCACCCCTACAGGATTCTGCTTGAGAGCAGGAAGAAACCAAAGTCCCACTTCCCGAAGCGCCCGCCGTAGGTGCCGTATGCAAAACATCCTGCATGTCAGATTCACGATTCATTGGGCGGGTTTCTTCTGCACGAAAACTCACAGCTTATCAAACTTGATTACGGGTCACTTGCACAACGGAAACCGCGCCCCTCCCAGTATTCGAAGGGCACGAATTTTGAGCCCACTCCCGTCTGCGTTTCCTGACCTTGACGAAGCGTAATGAACAATTCCCCATTACCAAACTGACCGGTAAAATTTGGACCGCGAACCACACGCAAACTTCCGGTTTCAGGACCTTTCGGGTTTGAATTTGGGGAACTGGCATAATAGGTCTCGGAATACCAATCTGCCACCCATTCGCTGACATTGCCTCCCATATCCAACACCCCAAAGAGGCTGGCCCCCTTTGGATATTGACCGACTTCCACGACTTCCATTGGGAGAAAACGGCTTTCACAACTTGGGGCGGTGAAACCCGGCGCAGTAAAGGGATTGTCTTCGCAGCCCAGGGGAGGGCTATTCAAGTGCTCGAAGGTTGGCAGTTCATTTCCCCAGGGAAACATATTTCCTTCAGTGCCGCGCGCCGCCTTTTCCCACTCCGCCTCAGTGGGAAGACGACGTCCTGCCCAGGTGCAATAGTCGTTTGCCATTTCCCAATTGACATAGGCCACCGGATAATTTGCGTATATCGGATCATTGTATCTGGGCATGTACGTGTCATAATTGCGTCCCGCCTGCGGAGCAACCTCCCTGCACATGCCCGCCTCAACACACATTTTATACTGAGCGATCGTGACTTCAGTCTGGTCGATCCAGTACGCATCCAGGTACACGACATGTTCAGGCTCGGTATTTGAGATATCGTTATTTCTTGCATTTATTACAATCCAGTCGAAGCGGGGATTCATTTCCAATAGGCGGTCGAGCAATGCTTCAGTGCCGCCCATGATGAAATCGCCTGCTGGAATGTAGATTAGCGTCATTCCGTCCCTGCCCAGCATGGTTGAGCCAACGCCAGGAATAGGCGTGAGGGTTGGAGGGGGAGGCGTAAATGTAGGCGCAACAGTTTCAGTAGGTGGAACAATGGTTGGAGTAAATGCTTCAGTGGGTGCAACTCTATTTTCCCCACATGCAACCAATACCATACTGGAAATAGCAAAAGCGATTAAACTGCATATTGTCCGCATTTTTTCTCCACTAACGCATGACATCTTAGATTTATCTGCCTGTCTATGACTTATACGGCGTGCCACACAAGACCTTTTATATTTCCGCAAAAATTATACATCTACTTCGTTTCAAATTCACGCCGCTATTAGACGCTACGCCTCCGAACGAAGGGAAACACAGGCAACATCATGCCCCTTTCCTGGCGTTAGTCACCCACCGTGGAGACCAGTTGACTTTCTGACCGAGGATCAGGTTCAACTGCGCGACGTGTTCCTGGACATGTCGCATATTGTCCAGAAGCAGGGCCGCAAACGTGACCTCTCCCCAGGGGAAGGTACAAAGTTGGCGGGCTTTTTCATCGGTCAGGACCTCGATGGTCGCCTGGCATTTCCTGCGCGTATGTTCCAGATAGGATTGCAACTCTTCCTTTTCGAAGGGTCTCTCCGGGAGGATGCCGGCCGGGTCGAGTTCGTCGAGCGTGAACGGAACGGGGGGCAGGAAGCCTTCGCTGGAGCCAGACAGGTACAGATCCAGCCAAAACAGGGTGTGATAAACGATATACCAAAACTCGGAAGCCCTTGGCAACTGTGGATCCTCCCACAGACGGACCTGCCATAACGGGTCGGGGCAGGCCAGCATGGCATTCTCGAGCATGTCAATGGTGGCCCCGAACTGCTGAGCAAGCGCGGTTTTCAAAGTTTCATCCATGTCATACCTCTTGAAATAGTATCAAATTGATCTCCTGGAAAAGTCCAGACCTTTCACCGCGAAGGCATCGAATTTTCAAATAATTTTCTCCATGCCTTATTGCTTCAGCAGCCAAATGTTTTTTCCACGATTGCGTCTGTTCCTGATGCGGGAAGTCTATTGGCTATTGCCAACTAACTGCTCCAGGAATACTTTGCGAACTTCATATAGAGCGGGCTTGGGAACTATTCGCCCCTGTTCGTTGACAATATACAAAGTCGGGCTATTTCTGGTCGAATTCCAATCGTTATCTACTCCGAGTTTGGCGGCATCTTTCACGAGCCAATTATATTGGTCGCCAAAAGAGGCTTCCCAGAATGAAATACTGCGGACCACCCCCGATTCGAATGCGGCTTCAATCACTGTCCTATAAAGAGCCGCCTGTTTGACAAATCTCTCGGAATCCGTTCCCGAAACATTTCGAATTCTAATGTCCAGTTCCCCGATATCAATGGGAACGCCCGCTTCGGAATATTTCAGCAGCGACTCGATTATTTTTTGCTTATCAAACCCTTGGTCGGTGCCCATCAAGTGGAACTGTAAATCCAATGCGTCCACCAAGCCTTGTTCCTTTAGGTTCTTAATCATGGATAAGGTAAAGGGGTCCGCCGAGCCATTGGGAGCGTTTTCGTCGAAGGCATAAAGCAGATAGGCATTGGGGTCGGCCTCACGCGCTGCGCGAAATGCGATTGTGACATAGTCTTGCCCTATGATTTGATAATACTGGTCGCAGCCGTCGCTTCGGTTGACTTCGTTAACAACCGCCCATCCATTGATTTTTCCCTTGAATTCTCCAACGAACGCCCGTGTATGGTTTTCGATTATGACGCTCAAAGTAGCCTTGTCGAAATTCCCATTTTTCAGCCAATCAATCCATTGAAATTCATTACAACCATACAGGACATGATATCCCCGCGCAGTCATTTGATAAGACGTGGCGATTGCCAAATCCTTTGCGAACGGTTCGAAATCGTGAGAGTCTCTTTCATATTCGGAATAAAACCAGTAAGCGTACTCATCCAAAAGCGCGAGATTGAATTCTGTGCCTGCAATAACCTGAGATTGTCGGGCAATCGATTCGGGAATCTCCCGCGCTTTAAAAGGCGTTCTTAAATTAGTCCCGACCAGAAACTCCAGAGAGTCCGCAATTTCACGCAGCGAAGCTTCTTTCCACGTCCATTCATTTCCCCTTTGCTTTGCCATAACCAATGGATAACCATCCTGCGTGACACCTACTACAAAAGGAGTCCCATCCTTACCTTTCCCCGTTCGATAAGTTAAATCAATTTTTTGGTTGTCCTGCTGCATTGTTGATGCAAACTTTTCGATTGCCTGATTGACCAGTTCCACACCTGGAGCAGGAATATCGGGAAAATTTGTAAGCATTGGAACAGGTATGGTAGTTGCCGTTTCCGTGGGAGAACTGGTTGGGGATTCCGTTACTTTTGTGAAAATAGCCGTTTCTGTTGGGACAACTTTGACGGCTGTCCCGCAAGACGCCAGGATAAGAGCAACAATTAAAACTATGACAATATCTTTGCTTTTCATGGATTACCTTTTACCTGCCCAAAATGGTTTGTACGACGCGCCGCAGAGAACCTCTTACATTTCCGCAAAAAATTATACATCCAATTCCATCGTGTGATACTTTCTCCCCCGGGCCGTATAATGAAATAGGATGACAGAGTCGCTGCGTTCGCTCGGCAAGTCGCTGTTCCCTGCCCG
>CALLJA010000589.1 GCA_938008865.1 uncultured Anaerolineales bacterium | reverse complement strand
TGGTTTAGTGTACAGGCTTCATGTCAAAAAGTCAACGTGTACTTTGGTCTCATGCGCGGAAGATGCCCAGCGGATTGTAGCCGCTGAATCCTGGGAAGACGGTCTCCAGATTAGGGTTGCCGAGGCGGGACGAGATCAACTCACCCAGCACCTGGCGGAAGTCGGTGGTGACGGCCAGGTCGGCGTGATCGTACAGTTGCTCGTTGTTCAACCCGGGCCACGGACCGAAGACCTGTCCACCGTTGACACCGCCGCCCAGGGCCAGCATGACCGAGCCGTGACCGTGATCCGTGCCCAGCGAATCGTTCTGCACCAGGCGCCGCCCGAACTCGCTGACCACCACCACCGAGAGACGGTCAGTGTAGCCCGAGTCGAGGTCGAGGTGGAAGTTGGCCAGTCCGCTGCCGAGCGAGGAGAGCAACCCTGCCATGTAGCCGCCCGCGCCATCGTTCTGGTACTCGTGCGTATCCCAGCCGCCGAAGTCCACGGTGGCGACCTGCAGGCCCTGTTCGAGCTTGATCATCTGCGCCACGGTCTGGAGTTGGCGGCCAAAGTCATCGTCGTTGTAGGATGCGCCGTTCGAGGGGACGTAATCTTGTCCCACCAGCGGCTGAACCAGGTCGAGCGCATCGAGCGTGCGGCGGCCCACTTGTTCGAGCAGGGTGTTGCCGCCGTACATTTTGCGCAGGGCCTCCTTTTGCTGGACGGCGGTGCCGTTGTCCCATTGCGAAAGGTCGGAGGGCGTGGTCATGCTGACGGCGGGTGTGTAATTCAAGAGCGCACTCGGCAGGCCGTTGGTCGAGACGGCGGGGACCAGCCCCGTCGAACCGCTGGGCGTGGATTGCAGGTGACGCGTGATCCAGCCCGTGGTGGTGTTGCGGACGCCGGGCGTGCCCAGCTCGATGAACTCCTGCGCGTCGAAGTGACTGCGCGTGTCCACGTCCAGGCCCGTGGCATGGACCACGGCCATCTTGCCTTGCTGGTACAAATCATACAGCGGCGAGAGCGCGGGATGCAGACCAAACTGGTCATTGAGGCGCAGCAGCGAATCGACGGGAATCTTGATGTTGGGACGCGCCTTCTCGTACAGGCCGCGGTCGTCGCCGTCGATGGGCGGGACGACGTTCAACGAGTCCCAGGCGCCGCGCAGGAAGACGACCACCAGCGTGTCGGTGTCGTTCTGCGCGGAGAAGGCCAGGTTGCTCAGGCGCGCGCCCGCCATCGAGGCGATGGCATAGGAGCAGCCCTGTAAAAAGTTTCGGCGGGTAAAGTTGGGCATGGAAGGTTCCTTGTTTGGGTCACGGAGCGCAGACTAAAGTCCGCTCTCCGATCATCAGCGCATTGAGAAATCGGGGCTCATCAGGACCAGCGCGGCCATACTGCGTCCCCAGTAATCCAGGTCGTCATTGGACATTTCATCGTTTTCGCCGTAGCCCTGGCGGACAAAGTCGATCACGGCCTGACGATTCTCATCGGACATGGGGCGGCCCAGCAGGCGGGGAATCCAGAAATCGGCCAGGGCGGCCGGGGTGCGGACCTCGGGCGGGGTTTGCGCGCGGAGATCGGTGCGCAGGGTGAAGCCCTGGTCTTCGTCATCGAGCCAGTTATCGGTCAGGCCAACGGCAAAATTCCAGCGGTACAGCACCGACATGCTGTTGGCCCAGGCCTCCTTCACGTCTGGATAGCCATCGGGCGGACGCCGCTCGAAGAAGGCCTGCCCCATCAGCGAGGTCATCCACGAGACGCCGCCCGGCAGGCGCGTGAACTCGGCTTGCGTGGCGCGCAGCATCGCGATGGTCGCTTCGAGCGGACGCTTGATCTTTTGTCCCCAGGTCAGGCGGAAATCGTCGGAGAGCAGGAGGGTCTCGACCACGCGCTTGAGTTGGTCGGGCGCGTCGAGGTTGGCGAGAAAGGTATCGGCGGCGGCCTGGACCACGGCCTCAGACGGGGTGTCGCTGATCAAACGGCGGGCCAGCTTTCGGGCGATGTGGCGGGCCGTCCCCGGGTGATGGGCCAGCAGGTCGAGCACGTCGCGGCCATCCTGCATATCGGGCTGGTCGGCGGGGATATATTTGCCGAGCACCAGTTTGTTGAATCGGTCATGCCAGGGTTTGTAGTACAGGAAGCGGCCCGTTTTCTCGACGCCGTCCTCCCAGTCGCCGAGGTCATCGTCAACGCGCCAACCCGTGAGGCAGCGCGCCGCTTCGTAGACGTCGTTATCCACATAGCCGGCAGCTAGGCCATTGGCATCCTTTTGGACCGTATTCGGGTCGAGCACACCGAGATAATTCTCCGCGCCGAGCGTGTGCAGCTCGAACAACTCGCGCGCATAATTCTCGTTTGGCCCCGCATCGGAACTATTGTTCTGATTGAGATAATACAGCATCGACGGATGCTGGGCGACGGCTTCGAGCATCTGACGGAAATTGCCCAGTCCATGCACGCGCAATACGTCGCGATTGTACGAGACCAGCATCGGCACGGCGTCATCCTGCCAGAAATAGACGTTGAAATGGTTGTGCCAGAAATCGGTCAGCACTTCGACCAACTGTTTGCGGCTGTAGACCGCGCGCAGGAAGGTGGCTTCGACCAGTTCATACGCGGGCTTGCTGTACCAGTCCCAGTAGGTGTCGTCGTTCATGTCGTAGGGATTGTTGGCGATGTGGTCGGCGTACAGTTCGTCGGCGGATTTGTGCAGGGTTTCGAATCCCGCCGCGGCATAGCGCGACTCGAACTCGCTGTCGTCAATGGAGTCGGGATTCAACTGCTGGGCCACATAGGCGCGCAGGCGCTCGTCATCGTTGGAGCCGAGCGCGTTGAAGGCATCGATGTCTCCGGGCCGTGGACCGAATCCCATGCGGTTGAGCGCGATGACCGCCAACGGCGCGGAAGCGGTGGGCGGCTCGAGCGGCGGCAAGGTCGGCGGGACCTGGGGGGTGGGCGAATCAGGCGCGAGGGTGGGGAGGGATGCGTTGGGCGCGCACGAGGCCGCCAGGCTGGCGGCAGCCAGTGTTCCCGCTACTTTCAAGA
>CALLJA010000588.1 GCA_938008865.1 uncultured Anaerolineales bacterium | reverse complement strand
ATCGCGCGCACAGGCAGGAATGACTGGTGGCGATACCTGCTTTCCCTGCCTGGCATCCTGGGCATGTGGCTCATCGTGGGAGGCATTCTATCGCTTCCCTTTTTGTTATATCTGCAATTCGACAACGACCCCGCCACCAACTTCAGCGCAACGGGCTTCGTGGGAATCTCAGACGCCGCAGCCTTGATCATCATCATGGTCGGATTCCTACCCTTCATCATCGCCACGCCGCTGGCGGTGCGCTTCATCCACGCCCGCCCCGTGCGGACGCTGGTCACGGCTGCGCCGCGGGTCCGCTGGGGCAGGTTGCTGGCAGGGGCGGCGGTCTGGTTCGTTCTGGCGGCATCCGCCTCGGCCGTCGAAGCGCTGCTCTACCCAGGCCGCTACGTGCTGACCTTCCAGCCGCGGGCGCTGCTCGTGTACGCCGTCTTTGCGTTGCTGCTTATCCCGATCCAGACCACGGCTGAAGAGTTCTTCTTCCGCGGCTACCTGCTGCAATGGATGGGGCTGGCCTTGAAGAACAAATGGCTGCTGGCTTTCATCAATGGCGTATTATTCTTCCTCCCGCACCTGCCCAACCCTGAAATGTCGAGTTCATCCAACGCGGTCCTGATGGGGTTGAACTACTTTGTCTTCGGGTTCTTCGCCGCCCTGGTCACCCTCCAGGATAACGGTATGGAACTGGTCCTCGGCCTGCACGCCGCCAACAACCTGATGGTGCTCTTCACAAACTACGAAACCAGCGCCCTGCCCAGTCCGTCCGTGTTCACCGTTCAGACCCTGGACGCGGCCTACGGCCTGCTCTCGACCACGCTTGCGCTAGCGGTCTATTGCCTCATTTTCCTCGGCAGGCGCAAACAGGCCGTCCCCGCAGGGAGCGTCGAATAACTTTCATTTTTGATAACTGCCACGCAAAAACAGCGGATGGTGCTATCATCGGGCGCGTGGGCAGCAAAGAAGCCAACATCGCGCCCGCCCACGTATTCCAGCCTGCTCTCACCGTCGCAGTTTCATCGTCGCCGAGGGCGGCTGGAATTCATTTATCCCCAATAAAACGTCCCGCCATACAGCGGGACGTTTGCTTTCATCCTACTCGTACCTGAATCGCCAGACGCCCACGGCGAAGAAGACCGCCGCAAAACCCACCAGCACACCCGCCTCGGGCAGGATGTCCAGCAGGCCGCGCCCGCGCAGCACCAGGTCCAGCATGCCCTGCATGGCCCAGGTGGTCGGCAGGACCTTGACCATCTGCTGCACCACGGGCGGGAACAACTCCAGCGGATACCAGCAGCCGCCCATCAGCGCCATGACCATGCCGAACATGATGCTCAGGCCGTTGGCTTGCCCCTCCGATTTGACGAAGGTCCCCATCGTCGTGCCGATGGAAGCCGCCGCCAGCGCAGACGCCAATCCGATCACGAACAGGGCCAACGGCTCGCGTCCCCAATCCAGCTTCATCAGGAAGATGCCAAACAGCACCAGCAGGCCCATCTGAATCAGCGCCATGAACACCTGTCCCGCGATGGTGCCGAGCAGGTAGGTGGCCTTCGTGGTCGGGGTGGTCAGGACGCGGCGCAGGGTCCCCTGCTGGCGCTCATAGGCAAACAGGGCCGAAATGCCAAAGAGCGGAATGAAGACCCAGGTGATCAACTGCCCTGCTGATTGGTTGGCGCGCGGATCGTACTCGACCTGGTCGGGCGTGGATCCCTCAATCACGGTCACGCGTTCGGGCGTCTCGGCCTGGGCGGCCTGGGCCAGCTTCAGGGCGTCGTCGAAATAAGCCTGGCGGTCCGTCTCCGACTCGAAGGTTCCGTTGGCTTCGGCTTCTTGCACGGCCATATTGGCCGCATTGACCGCGCTGCTCACCTGTCGGATCGCAGTTTGTACGGCGCGCGCCGCCACGGTCGCATTGAGATTGTTGGGCTGCTCACGCAGGTCCACCTGCGCGGTGCCATCTTGAATGGACTGCAGGTCCAGCCCTGCGGGCAGGATCAACACCACCGAAGCGCGCCGCGCGTCGAATTGGCTTTGCGCCTCGTCGAGCGTCAGCACCTCGGGCCGCACCGCCGTGGATTTGTCCAACTCGGCCAGGATGCCCTGCGACACGGACGTCTGGGCCTGGTCCACCACCACCAGGCGGATGCGGGCATCCCCGTCGCCTGAGGGAGTGCCGCCCGCCATGATCAGCGTGAACGCCACAGGCAGGATGATGAAGAACAACAATTCCGCTGCGCTCGAAAAGCGGATGATCGCGTCCTTCCATGCAATTGCAAAAAGTTTTTTCAT
>CALLJA010000587.1 GCA_938008865.1 uncultured Anaerolineales bacterium | reverse complement strand
CGCGTGTGGCCAAGATGACCGACGCGTTGGTGAGGTGACATGCAGCAAGATTACGCAGATAGTTTGTTGAGAAGCGGCATCCTCGAAGCCAAGACGGGTGGACGCCTCGCCGCGCGCCGCTACCTGGAACGCGCCTTGTACACGTCGAACAACGCCAGCCACGACACGATGGCCGAGGCCTGGTATTGGATGGCGATGGTGACCGACGAACCCGCCGAGAAGCGCAAGGCGCTCGAGAACGCGCTCTCGCACGACCTGGGACATTCCCGCGCCCGCCGCGAACTGGCCATCCTGGACGGCAAGCTCAAGCCCGAGGACCTGGTCAACGCGGACGCGCTGCCCGTCCCTGCAGGCGGGATCACCCAAGCCGACGCCGACCGCTTCATGTGCCCCAAATGCGGCGGACGCATGTCCTTCGCACCCGACGGTCAGTCGCTGGTCTGCGAATATTGCACGCGCAACGAGTCGCTCGGCGCGGCCCAGGCCGAGGCCGAAGAAGAGGACTTCATCATCGCCATGTCCACCGCGCGCGGACATCGCCAGCCGCTGGCCCAGCAGGTCTTTCACTGCCAGGGCTGCGGCGCGGAGTTCACCCTGCCGCCCACGCTCATCTCGGCCACCTGTCTGTATTGCAACTCGGCGCACGTTGTCAGCCTGGAGAACGTCCGCGAACTGGTCGCGCCCGACGGCGTCCTGCCGCACGCCTTCAACCAGAAGCGCGCCGCCTGGCATCTGGTCCAGTGGGTGGAGAAGAACAAGGTCCAGCCTGAGGTCAAAGTGGACCTGCCGCGCGGACTCTACCTGCCCATCTGGACCTTCGACCTGGGCGGCTCCATCCGATACACCGCCGAACGCGTTGAAGAAGAGGAAATTCCGACCTTCGGAAAATATCGACAATACCGCACCGTGCGCGTCACGGACGAATATCCCATCTCGGTCAATGACCAGCCCGTCCCCGCCACGCGCAAACTGGCCAAGCCGCTCGCCCGCCTGTTGCGGACCTTCGAGCTGGACGCCGTCAAACCGTATGATCCCCGCTACCTGGCGGACTGGCCCGCCGAGGTCTACGACGTGCCGATGGGCGACGCCTCGCTCGACGCGCGCGGACAGGCCTTCAAGGCCATGAAAGCCGACCTGCCCAATCTGCTTGGATCGATCACGCTGATCTCGTCCTCCTCGGCGGGCATGCGCGTGGAATCGTTCAAGCTGGTGCTGCTGCCCGTGTGGATGACCGAGATTCGCCAGGGCGGCAAAGACCACCTGGTGTTGATCAACGGCCAGAACGGCACGGTCCACGGCGACACGCTGGAGAAGAAGACAGGTCTGTTCGAGTGGCTGGCGGATGTGCTGGAAAATTAGTCTGAAACTAATAGAGTGTTATATTGCAACATGCATCATGTTCTACCACCCAAATAAATAAGTAGTTCAAACGGGAGCGTTATGCTAGATAGAAAAGTGGAACCTCAAAAACAGCCGCACGATTGGTTCTGGTTTTCCTCGGCTTTGTTTCCAAGGTTATGTTCTGACTACATTTCCCTAAGACTGTTATATCATCTTGAGCCTTTGACTACTGCGCACACCATCTTGGTGAAGATGGTTGAAGTTTCAGAGAAATCTTTTGGCTCATCTATAGGAAGAGTGATGGTAGACTGAGGTCATGGAATTTCCAATCACAAACCTACTCAGTCCGGAAGAAAGCGAAGGATGGATCCTGGAACACTTTCACCCACAAGGGTTGAAGTGTCCGTGGTGTCAGGCGTCGGTGGAACGAGCCAATCTGTTTCGGGTGACTCGCAAGAGCCAGTTGCAGGTGTATCGTTGTCGCGAGTGTAAACATATTTACAATCTGTACACAAACACCGTTCTGCAACAGCATCACCTCACGCCGCAACAAGCGGTCTTGCTCTTGCGGGGTATCCTGAAAGGCGAGACCACGAACGATCTGGCGGCGGAGTTAGAGTTGAATTACCTGACGGTTCTGACCTTGCGGCGAGAGATCCAGGAGAATGCTGAACATTTACAACCTGAGACGCCTGTCCCTGATTTGGAAGCCGAGAGCGATGAACTCTTCCAAAATGCGGGGGAAAAAAGGTCAAAAGTGCGTCAGTCCGCATCGCCCTCCCCGTCGGCGAGCCAACAAACGGCGCGGACGGGGCACGTACGCGAATGATCGTCCACCGGTGCTGGGCACGATCGGGCGTTCGAGCGGACAAGTTCGTTTGCGCGTGGTTCACACCACCCAGGCCAAGACACTGGTCAAGCATGTTCATCGTTTTACCTGGCCAA
>CALLJA010000586.1 GCA_938008865.1 uncultured Anaerolineales bacterium | reverse complement strand
GTTGGGCAGGACCTCGCTGACGGTGGCAGTGGTCGCGCCGGTCGAGCCGCCCAAGGTCACGTCGCCGGTCAAAAAGTCGGTCACCGGTTCATCGAACACGACCGTGAAGTTGATCGGGCCGCTATTGGCCGGGTCGGCCTGGCCGGCCGCCTTGTTGATGCTCACATTGGGCTGGACCGTTTCCACCGTCCAGGTGTACGAGGCGTTGCCGCTGTTGCCAGCCAGATCGGTCGCGCTGACCTGGAAGGTGTAGGTTTCGTCCACCCCGACACTGCCGGTGACCGGCGAGACGCATGCTTCGGGCCCGCTCAAGACGCCAAGGCCCGATTGAAGGGTGCAGGTATAGCCGCTGACCGCTTCGTTGGCGTTGAAATCGAAGTTGTAAGAAGTCTGCGAGGTCGGGTCGGCCGGGGTGGAACTGAAGCTGACCACTGGCGCGATGTTATCGACCGTATAGGTTTCGTCGAGGGTGGGCTCGGTGCCGGGCAGCGGGTTGCCGATCTGGTCGATGATGCTGGGCGCGCCGCTGAAGTTGAGGCCGACCACCCCGTTGAAACTTGCCAGGTCCCCGCCCGAAATGGTAACGTCATACACGCTTGCGCTGACGGTTGCCACGCCGCTCGGGGTGGCGGTGGTTCCGCTGACGGCGAAGTCGGCGGTGCCCACACCCGTCACACCTTCGCTGAAGGTGACGCGGAATACCAGCGTATCGGCATTGGTCGGGCTGGCGGATGGCGTCTGGCGCGTGAAGGAGATGGTGCTGGGCGGGGTATTATCCAGCACGTAGGTCTGGTTGACGGATGGCGCGGTGTTGGGCAGCGCGTTACCCGCCAGGTCGGTGATGTTCATGGCCGGGGCGAAGTTGATACCCACGGTGCCGTCCAGGCCTGCCAGGTCGCCGCCCGAGACGGTGACGTCGTACACGCTCGCGCTGACAGGGCTCACGCTGGTGGCGGTGGCAGTGCTGCCGCTGACCGAAAAGTCGGTGGTATCCACCCCGCTCACATCTTCACTGAAGGTGGCGCGGAAGATCAGCGTGTCGGCGTTGGTAGGACTGGTGGCCGGTGTCTGGCGCGTGAAGGAGATGGTGGACGGGGGAACCCGGTCGATGGTATAGACCTCGCCCGTGTACGGCTGGTTGGTCACGTCGTGGGCCAGCCCGCTGTCGTTCACCAGATTCAGGCCGAGCGTGCCGTTGCCGCTGCCGGCGCTGGCAGTCACGGTCCACTGGGCGGCGGGTGAACCGCCGACCGGCGTGACGCTGCTGATGGCAGGTGCGCCGCCCAACCCGCTGTTGACCAGGGAGAAATTGCTGCTGGTCAGCCCGCTCGTGGAATTGGCGAAGGTCACGGTCCACGAAACAGAAGCGGCGTTGGTCGGGTTGGCGCTGCCGCGGGCGATGGAGACGATCGTGGTGTCCGGACGGTCCACAGGTGTGATGGTCGGGTCGCTGGCGCCGCCGAGGGCGGGGTCATCGGTCAGGGTGCTGGTCCCGTTGGTGGCGCTGACCGTGCCCTGGGTCGAGATCTGGGTCGTGCCAAGCGGCAGGGCCGGTCCGTTGACGAGGACACGGAACTTGATGGTCACGCTCTTGCCAGCCGGCAGGGTCCCGACCGCCACGTTGACGATGCCGCCCGCAGGCTGGGGCGCGGGGCGCACGCCGAAGAAGCGCGGTCCGATGCCGGTCGTATCGGCGGAGCGCTGTGCGGGCTGGGTTTCCTCTGTCCTGGCGGCCTGAGATCCGCGCATGTGCGCGGCCAGGTTATCGTTCTCCAGTGCAGCCAGCGGGGGATCAGCGGGAAGCGCACAGGATCCGCTGGTGTAGTTGATGATGGTCGTGCCGCCTACGCTTGCCACATCGGCGGCCCCGCTAAAGGACCCGCCCGGGTTATTGCCCTGGATGTAGCTTTCCACGCTGGCTTCCACTGTGCCCGAGGAAACGCCCGGGATCTGGAAGGTGGTGCCCGTGCGCTGGCGTAGCGCAAAGGCCTTGGTGGCGGGCGCCGTTCCGTTGACGGTGTTGTTGTTGATGGCCGCGCACACCAGTTGGGCATGGGTCCCGGTGCTCGAACCCGATTGGAAGTTCATGCCCTGGAAACCGAATGTGGTGGCGTTAATGCCGGTGATGGTGTTGTTGCTCAGGGTCAGGTGTAACTGCCCCGTGGAACTAGCCGTGACCACCGAACGGGCCTGGAAGTTCATGCCCGCCTGGTTGGAGGCGTTCACGCTGGTCGGGTCGAGATTGATGGTGTTGCCGCTGGCAAGCAGTTTGCCCACAGCGAAGTCGTTGACGATGAACTCCAGCCCGGTGCCGAAGGTGACATTGCTGGTGTTGCCGGTCACGGTGGCGTCGAGCGCCGAATTATCGGAGGCGTCGAAGTCGAAGGCCATGGACGACGTGCTGTCCGTGGTGGAACTGGTGGTCGTGTTGCCGGTGAATTTGGCCTTGCCAACCGCGTTGCCCTGGGTGGTGAAGGTGATCGCGTGAGGCAGTGCCAGGTTGCGCAGGAACTGGCTGTTCTGGACCGTCATATTGAGCGTGGCGCCCGCGTTGCCGCCCGCCTGGCCGTCGATGCCCATGCCGCCCGTGTCGATGAAGTCGCTATCGTCCACCAGGAAGGTGGATGTTCCGCCCTCGACGCGCACCGAGAGCGCGCTTTCCCCGAAGGTGCCGGTATTGTTCTGGATCGTGACCCGCCTGAGCGTGGCAGAGGGGTTGCCCGACCCGCTCGGCTGGTAGATGCGGATGCCGAACTCCTGCACCGTATCCACGGTCAGGTCCTGGAGAAGGACGATGCCGCTCAGGTTTTGCAGCAGAATGCCCGACTCGCTGTCGGTGTCACCGATCTCGCGGATAGTGCTGTTGGTGATGGTCAGGCCGTTGACGTTTAGGCCGGCCACGCCCACCATGCCGCCGCCGTTGTGGTCGATCACGAAGTTGTTCAGCGTCACACTGGTCGTGCTGGAAAGTTCGACGCCCGCCTCGCACACGGTCGAAACCGAAACGAAGTTACAACTGGCATTGGTCGTGCTGCTGGCGGCGTTGGTGATATTCATGTAAGCCAGGCTGACGTTTTGCGCCGAGGACAATTTGATGGCATCGGAAGCCGTGTTCTGGATGGTGCCGCCGCTGCCCGCGCTGCCGCTGCCGGTGACGGTGAAACTGCCGCTGGTGCTTGCAAGCGAAATGCCGTTGGTGCCGCCGTTGGCTGAAATACTCTTGAAGGTCAGCGTACCGCTGGTGTTGGAAAGGTTGACAGCGGTGCCGGTGGTCGAGGAGATGCTGATATCGCTTACAGCCACGCCGCTGATGGCCCCGGCCGGGTCGGCCAGACCGGTGCTGGTGGTGGAGTTGATTTGCAGCCCGCGCACGGTAGTGTTGGTGTTGAGCGTCACCGTGCCGCCGAGGTTGACGACCGTGCCGTTGGCGCTGTTCATGGCTGGGAAGGCCGGGCTGCTGCTGGGCGGGGTCAGTCCGCTGATGGTGGACAGGGAGGCGGTGGCGTCCTGGCCGATCAGCTTCTGGCCGCTCAAGAGCGCCAGCGCGCCGGTGTACTGCGTGGCGCTTTCGTAGATGAAGATGCTGTCGTTGGCGGCCGGGTGGTTGCCGGTCCCGTCATTGAACGAGTTGAAGGCCGCCAGCGTGCTGAACGGGTTGGAGAGCCGTCCGCAGCCCGCGCTTGTGCAGGCGGCGGCGTTGTTATTCACGAACCAGACCATGCCGCTGACGTTGATCGTCACGGTGCCGGTACGGTTCGAGGCCGCGCTGGGAGCATTCGGGTTATCGGACAGGGTGTACGTGAACGTGTCGGCGCCCTCGAAGCCGGCTGGCGGGTTGTACGTGAACTGTCCGCTGGGAGCCATGTTGACCTGGCCGCCCTGGGCGCTGGTGGCATCGTATGTCGCGATGGTGGCAGTGGAGTTCTGGCCCAGATAGTCGTTCGACAAAACGCTGAAAGAGATCAGCGCCGAATCGACCGAGACATTGCCCAGCACGGTCTCGGGATAGGCGTCGTTGAGCGCCACTGCCGAAGCCGCAATCGACCCAGCCACGAAGGTGGTGTTCGCGTCTGGGTTGCTGTCGAACTCCACACTGGTTGCGTCGGTGCTGCCGCTGTTGGTGATGACCGTCGTGTAGTCGATGAACTCACCCGGATCGGCCTTTCCGTCGCTATCGCTGTCGATGAGAGTATCGACCATTGTTGCGGATAAGGCCACCGCCGCGCGCACGACCGTGTAACTGGCCAGCGCGGCGATGATGACGAACAGAAATACGGACAGGGCGCGTTTCCAGAATGCGCCTGCGCGGATGTTTACCTGCCTGGCATATTTTTGACCCATAACCTGCTCCTTTTTGAAAGATACCGATCAATGCGCGGCCTGTTTGTGCGGCCGCAAGGGGAGTTACCTAAGCGGAAGTCCGCCCTCGTGTGTCTCGTTATGACCTGGGCGGAAAAATACCCTGCATGGCAATGCAAAAGTTCAAGACCAGGCTGGGCTGCATGTTATTGTGCGGAAGGCCGCCGCCGGAGACTGCCAGCGCGGTGGGCGAGAGGGCCAC
The DNA here is from genome assembly GCA_938008865.1 of uncultured Anaerolineales bacterium. Lineage (GTDB taxonomy): Bacteria > Chloroflexota > Anaerolineae > Anaerolineales > Villigracilaceae > JACPVF01. The sequence continues at coordinate 8,965 of CALLJA010000586.1, read as the reverse complement.
CAGGGGAGATCCGCTTGGGGCGTAGAGATTGTCGCTCGAAGGCGCGGCCAGCAGGGCGCCCGTCGGGATGGGGCTGTCGGCGGCGACATCCGCGGCCTGGTACTGATGCGTATGAGACGGGATCTCGCTTTGCAGCAGAGTCACCGAACTGGCCCCGCCGATTTCACCGAGATCACGCAGCGAGAGGCCGGGGCCCTGTCCGTGGTGCATGACGGCGTTGTCCTGCAAGTCCGGCAGGGCAAAGGTGGACTTGCCGTCTCCGCCGTATGTGGTGCCCAGCAGCGAGAACAGGGCCGTGTTCTGCGAAATGGGCATCAATTGCCCATTGCAAAAAGCCCAGCCGCTGGGGGGAAAATTGAACGCGAAAATGCGGATCTCAGCCACAAAGGGGTCTGACATATCGTTGCTCCTGGTTAGCTGGGGGATGGATAGATGCCGTACAGAGAAATGATGAAACTGACGCACAGGAAGGGCTGCATGTTTTCGTGCGGCTGACTGCCCCCGACCGGGGCGATCATGTTGTTGGCCATGTTGACGTAGGGCGTGTCGAAGCCGTAGATGTCGTTGCCGGTTACGCGGGCCGGCATCAGGTTGGCTGGATTGGATTGCTGGCCGTTGTCGCCGGAGCCCAGCGCCGCGTGCGTGTGCAGCGGGATCTGGTTTACCGCCAGGGTGACGGTCTCCGTCCCGCTCATTTGGCCCAGCACGAAGGTATTCCCCTGGTTCGTGCCCATGTGGACCGGGATCCGTCCTCGCAGGTCGGGCAGGCCAAAGGTCTCCTGTCCGTCGCCGCCGTAGGTGGTGCCGATCAAATTGAATAAAGCCTCATTTTCAGCGATGGAAATCAATTGTCCTTCACAGAACATCCAACCCACAGGCGGAAAGTTTCCTGCGAAGATCCGAATTTCACCGATATAGGGAGTGCCCATGTTGTTCTCCTTAGTTCTGGCTGGGGAAAATGCCCTGCAGGGCAATGCAGAAATTCAGCACCAGGTAGGGCTGCAGATTGTTATGCGGCTGCGACCCGCCGGTGTTGGTTACCACGGCGGGATTCATGGCAACCAGGTTGGTGGCTCCGTAGGCGTTTTGGGCGCTCTTGCCAGGCAGCGCCCCGACCGGTGCGTTGATCGTCCCCTGGGTGGAACTGCCGCTGAGGGTGTGGGTGTGCGCAGGCATCTCCGAAGTGTTCAGGGTGTGCGCTGTTTCACCGACCACCTGGCCCTGTGTGAACTGCGCCCCGTGGTGCAGCGGGGTGCGCCCGCGCAGGTCGGGCAGGGCGAAGGTCGTCTGACCGTTGCCGCCGTAGGTGGTGCCGAGCAAGGCAAACAGCGCCTGGTTCTGGTTGATAGGCAACTGCTGTCCGTTGCACAGCGCCCATCCTCGCGGCGCATAGTTGAAGGCCATGATCTTGATCTCGCCCAGGAAGGGTTCTGACATTTTGTTCCTCCGATTTTCTGCTAGCGAATGTAATTGAAGACGGCTTCGTACTCGAACGCGTCAGCGTGTTGGGCGACAGGCACGAGGAAGATTTCCAATTCGCCCAGTTCGGCGTGCCTGAGCGTGTGGATTCCCTGCGGGATGAACCGCTCCAGGGGGCCAAGGAAGAACACGGAAAAGGCTTCGTGGCGCTCGCTCCGGGTGTGCTCGACCACTCCCTTCAACGTGATTTGAAACGGGGCGGGCGGCAGGTCGCATACCTCGAAGGACGCGCCCAACTGCCCGGTCAGCATGGGGGGATGAAGTTCGATGAAAGGCATGATGTCTATGTTGTCTTAGTTGCAGAATGGGGCTGTTTCGGGTCCCAGACCATCTCATGGTATACGCTATTGACCTCTTTTGTCTTCACGAAACCAAGCCGCGTATACAGGCGGATGGCGGGATTAAAAAATTCGACCCGCAAGACCAGCGGCAGGCCGGCCTGGCGGGCTTCGTCCATGTGATCTTGCAGGATGGTAGTCCCCACCCCATGCCCGCGGAATTGGGGCAGCAGGGCGATATCCATGACGACGATCTCGCGGGGCGAGCGCTCCATGATGAGGCGTCCCGCCGCCTGTCCGCCGCACAGGATGATCGAATACTCGGCGGTGGGATTGAACTTGCTGTAATGCGCGCTTTGGGCGTTGAATTGCATCGTCAGGAAGGCCTCTTTCTGTTCATCCGTCCACGGCACCAGGGCCATTTCTTCCGCGCGCGTGCTGGCGTAGATCTGGAACGCAAGCCTTTGATCGTCTGCGTCCATCGGACGGAGGCTGTAGGCGGTCCCAGTGACGGATGCGGCTTGTTTCATCTGACGGCCCCGTGCTCCGACAAAAAGACCCCGTCGTTGTCGTTGCGGCCTGACAGGGTGGGAGGAGTGGAATGTCCGAACGATGCAAGATGGTATGACATATTGGGGCGGTTTTGTCTAAATTGGACAAATATATATGGTTTTGTCCGAATAAGTTCTCATATTATACTCATTTCATAAATTTATACAACGCCAGTTTTTTGTGTTCAGGGCTTTCTCAAAGGTGTTTGACAAACTATAAATGTGTCGCTCTGAGCGGAGCGAAGGGTTCCTACCACGGCTCAGAGACTCTCACCTGTACTGTGCCTGCGGTTTGTGCAGGTGCAAGTGTCGGTCGCGGAGAGCACGCGCCCTCACACCATCCCGAAGCGGTGTCCCTTCGGGAGAGCGACATAAATTGGACTTTGAGAAAGCCCTGGTCCCCGCTCTGGACAGCCGCGCGGGATTGGGCTAAGATAACGCCCAGTTCCATCAGCCTGTTTTTATTTTTACATGGAGGCCCGCATGAACCGTCGTGACTTTTTGAAGATTGGTGGATTGACCTCTCTCGCCCTGGCTTTTCCCGCCTGGAAGGCGGCGGGCTTTGTCCTTGCCTCTGCCGAGGCCGAGTATGGCGGACGCTCGTATCGCGGAATGCCCGATGGCGACATCCACGTTTCCGACGACCAGGGCCAGTCCTGGCGCAGGCAGTTGGGATTTGGCGAGCAATATTCCATCAACAAGATGTTCACGGGCTTCGACGGCCGCCTGTATGCGCAGGTGGATTACCAGGATCGCAGTTTCTTCCTGTCGCTCTCCGAGGACGGCAACTCCTGGCGATTGGGCTGACGCTTAACTATCGTCGATAAAAAATGCCCGCCATGACGGCGGGCATTTTCGATTCTAGGCCTTTGTGAGATACGTCGCGGTTGCGTTCTCCAGATCCGCATAGACGCCGCGGTATCGTTCGGGCACCAGTTCGGCCACCTTGTACATCATCTCGTCGGCAATGCGCTGGCGCAGTTCGCCCGTCATGCGTTCGCCGCGGGTGTCGATCTTGAACGGCTCGCCCACGCGGATGTTGAAATCTGTGCGCTTGAGGCTTTTGAGGTTCTTGAGGAAATTCTCGCCGCCCCAGTTGCCCAGCGGAAGCAGTGTTGCGCCGCTGCGCTGGGCCAGGGTGACGATGCCAGGCTGGGCTTTGATCATCGCACCCGTTTTGTTGCGCGTGCCCTCGGGTGCAATGCCGAGCAGGCAGCCCTTCTCCAGCGCCTCGAGCGATTTGCGCATGGCAGCCATGTCGGCCTCGCCGCGGCGGATAGGGATGATCTCCCACTGGTTGAAGATGAAGTTCAGGAACCAGCCGTCCCAGGACTCGATCTTAGCGATGCCCGTCACGGGGCGCGGCAGCAACTCGGTGAAGACGATCGGCACTTCGATGGAACCTGTATGGTTCGAGTAGACAATCACAGGTCCCTTTTGCGGAATCTTGTGCAGGTCCGATTTGTCGATGCGGCACATCGCCTCCAGCCCGAGGCGGCAGGCGTAGCCGAGGAACAGTCCCAACGGACCCATGCTAGTCCGCCCGCGTGGTGATGAAATCGAGCGCGGCGGGGATCAATTCCACGCTCAGTTCCTGGCCCTCGCGGCAGAGCGTCTCGCCGTCGCAGTGCGCGGGCAGGCTGCCCTTCACGGCCTTGACCGTGATCCTGTCGGTGCGCTCCATGCGGATCTCAGGCTGGCCTTCCTGCGTGCCCTTGATGAAATGCGGCACCAGCCCAAAGATGCGCAGGCGCCCCGCTTCGGAGGCGATGCACAGGTCCAATTTGCCGTCGGAGGGATTCCCCTTGGGGGCCATGTGGAAGCCGCCGCCCATGCGTTTTCCGTTCATGATCGAGATCATCAGCGAAGGCTGGGTGACGGTCTGTCCGTTGTAGGTCAGTTCGACCGTGGGGGCCTTGTAGTAGAGAAAAACGGTTTGCAGCACGGCGATGAGATAGGCCAGCAGGCCGCGCGCCCAACGCACTTCGATTGCCACGAAGCCGACCGCCGCGTCGAAACCGATGCCCACGCCGTTGACGAAGTAGCGGCCCTCGGCGAAATCGCCGCCGCGCACGATGCCCACATCCACCCTGCGGCGGTTGTCCTCTGCCAGGGTCTGGATCGCGTGCTCGAGGTCCAGGGGCAGGCCCAGGCCGTAGGCGGCGTCGTTGCCCGTGCCGACAGGCAGGATGCTCATGGCGGTGTGGTTGAAGCCCGCTGCACGGGCGCGCATCAGGCCGTTGAGGGCTTCATTGGCGGTGCCATCGCCGCTGGCGGTGACGACCACGTCGAACTTCTCGCGCGCGGCGCGTTCGGCCAGGTCGGCGGCGTGCCAGGGCCGCTCGGTGCGGACCAGTTCGAAATCCAGGTGGTGGCGGCGCATGAGTTCCTCGATCTGCGGGACCATTTTTTCGGCGTAACCGCGCCCCGAGATCGGGTTGACAATGATGAGATACTTCACGGAGATGACTCCCAAAAATAGAATGGGGCGAGTTTATCATATTTTGCCCCCGTCTTTTATAAGCAAGAACAGCCGCCATGCGGCGGCTGTTCTGCGGCGGCGGAGTTCATTCCCAGCGTTTACATTCGTCCACGAAGCGCCCCAGGCCTTTGAGCGGCCCGAACACCTCGGCGCGGCGCGTGGACTTGCGGTCCACGCACACCAGCGCAGACAGGCGGTAGCGGTGGACACGGGCGATATCCTGCGTGGGGATGTCGATGGTGCGCAGCCAGAAGCGGTTCCTGCCCAGGGCGCGCCCGAAGAGACGGCGGTCGGTCAGGGCCACGTCGGTCTGCCAGAAGGCGATGAAATCCACGATCTGGGTGTAAACCGTCATCAGGGGGATTACTCCCAGCATCCCGACGACCAGCAAGGCCAGCGCCAACTGGCTTTCGGGTCCGCTCGGCAGCAGGGTGGAGATTACCTGCAACAGGAAGCCCATCGCAAACGCGTAGACGGCCAGCACCAGTGGGGTGACCAGGAAGGTCAGGAGGACGGCCAGCAGTTTGTCGTACCATGCGTGTCCGCGGCTGGCGCGGAAGAGGACGCGTTCCCCCGCCTGTAAATGCGATTCGACGTAGGACATTTTCCCTCCGAAAGTGAATGAAGAACCAGGCGGTTCTCAACGTTCCATGCGCGGAGTCTGGCGGTATTCGGCGCGGTGGCCCGTGAAGACCGAACTGAGCCAGTCGGCCAGTTCATCCACGGCGAACTTTTCCTCGTTGGCCAGCACGCTCTGGAGTTGGGTCAGATGCTCGATCAACTCCTGCATCTCAGCGCGAAAGGCATCGAATTTGTCGGGGGTGGGCTGGGTGTGCAGAGCCTCGCGCGCGCGTTGGGCTTCGTCCAGAGCCTGCATGGCGTTGCGGATGTTCTCGGTCATCATGTTCCAGTCGGTCATGTCGTACTCCTTCCTGAAACTGAACCGTTCCATATTCACAATAGCACGTCAGGGCTTGGATTTCAAGTAGTCTTCGGGGGTGTCGAGGTCGGCCAGGATGCTGGGAGTATCCACGTCCACGTAATGGATCTGGTCGGCGTGGGCGTTGAGGAAATCGCGTGGCGTCTGGGATGGGCCGAGCGCAAGCAGCAACTCCCAGAGCGGATACGCCGCCAGCCAGGGATGTCCGCGCCGTTTCTGATAGGACGGCACGACCAGCCTGGCCCCGCTCTGACGGAAGGCCGCGCACACCGCTTCCACGCTGCGCGCCTGGACCTGGGGCTGGTCGCCGAGCCCGATGAGGACTCCTTCCGCCTCGGACTTCTCGGAGAGTAGATGCCGCAGTCCGCGCTGGATGGAGGAGAGCATCTCCCCGCTGGCATACTCGGGATTGAAGACCGCCTGGGCCATATCGCCGACCAGGGTGGTGATCGGCTCGTGCAGCGCGCCCGTGACCACCACGATCTCGTCCACGCCCGCGGCGCGGAAGGCGGCGACCACGGTTTGCAGCACGGTGCTTTCTCCCCAGGGCAGCAGCATCTTGGGCTGGCCCATGCGCTTCGATTGCCCTGCGGCCAGGATCAGGGCGGCGATGCTAGAGGGTTTCATCTTCCACCAGCCTTCGATATTGCTCGGGGGTGTCCACGTCCAGCAGCAGGCGCTCGTCATGCCAGGGCAGGTAGGCAGGCGGGAATCTGTGGAAAATGCCGCGCCCGCCTGTATCGCCCTGCAGGGTCAGCAGGTCGGGGAAGGTGACGCGGTCGAAGAGCACAGGGTTGGCGCGCGCATCGCGTACCAGCGGCGCGAGCACGGGCGGCAGCTCCAGGCGGTGACGTTCGACCAGGGCTTGCAAGACGGTCACATCCACTTGCGGCTGGTCGGCCAGCAGGAAGACGGCCCCTCCGACCCCCTCCGCTTGTTTCAAAGAAAATGAAGGAGGAAGAATCGAACCAATGCCCGCGCGGATCGAACTGGCCTGCCCCTCCTGCCAGGCCTCGTTGCGGACAATTTGCACGGGCAGCCCTTGCAGCGCGGACTCCACTTCTTGGGCGGCTGCGCCCGTGACAACCAGCACGGGGTCGAGGCCCGCTTTCAGGGCGGTCTGGGCCACGACGCGCACAAAGGGAATGCCGCGCCAGTCGAGCAGTTGCTTGGGCTGGCCGTAACGCGCCGACGCGCCCGCCGCAAGCACGATGCCCGCAATGGATTCGAAGGTTTGAAATGTTTTTGGGTCGGGAGATCGGAGCGAGCCGACGACGACAGAATCGAAGGCGGGCAGGAGAAGCCTGGCGAGTTTTCCGCCCAGGGACTGCAACTCGGGCGTGTCGGCCTGGTTGAGCAGCGCAACCCTGCGCGCCGAGGCGGGCGCGTTCTTCAGGCCGCCCTGCGGATGCGCCAACACGCGCGCCAAGGCCTCGGGTGTGACCGTCGCGCCGAGCGGAAGCCCGCTGAGGCGCGAGAAGAGTTCGGGACGGTGGACGAATTCTTCGGCCAGCGGACGGCCCAGGCCCGTGAGTCCTGCGACGACCAGGACCAGGTCTGCGAAATCGGGCAGGGGCGGCTCGTGCTCGGCGGGCGCCTTGAGCGGACGTCCGCGCGAGCCGTCGGCTTCGACCAGCAGGGGCCAGGCGCGGGCGGCGCATTTTTCTCTTAAATGGGCGAGCGTTTCGGGGTCCAGGGGACGGGTGCGATTCCCATCCAGCGGACCCGTGACCAGGGTCAGGCCCGCTTCGGGCAGGTGGTCCAAATCTGACGGGGTTTGCGCAACGAGGTGATGGTCGGCGAGGGGAATCTGCCATTCGCCGAGATGCGACGTGGCCGCCAGGATGGCGGGGCCCCGTTCGCGCCCAAGCCGAAAGAGGGCGCTGGTCTTGCCGCCCGCGCCGACAATGCCCACCACGGGCGGGCTGGATCGAACGGGGAGCAGCCGCAGGGCTTGGGCGAGGTTCATGCGCCCATTATACGCGAGCCGTCCGCTTCCACGAGCCGATACGGCGCGCGCAAGTTTTTCCTATGGCCTTCTGGATGTGGCAGATTGCCGCCGCTCAATTTTCCACGACGAGCGTGTATTGCTTTTCTTTAGACTGCCCGCTGACCATGGTCCCGAAGCACGACACCCAGACCGTAAAAGTGAATACGCCTGCTTCCTCGGGGACGCCAACGATCTTTGCGCCGTCGGTCTGGCCTACGAAGACAAGTTCGAGGCCTGCGGGCAGCGTCCCCTGTGAAATGGAGACCTGGTTTACCGGGGTGACATTGTCGCTCACGCGGATCTCGACCTCGTACTCCTCGCCTGTCCGCGCGTTGGGCAGGGCGTCAGGCTCGATCTTGAGCGGGGTGGTTACAGGCGTGAAAATATAATCGGACGTGGGTGTCGGTTTTGCGCTGGGAGATCCCACGCAGGCAAAAGACAGGATCGGAACCAGCAGGACCACAAGCCAGGTGTGTTTTCTCATGACCTACTCCGCGGAGGGACGAATGGGCGTTCCGCAGAAGCCGCATTCGGCCGACTCGGCCTCCGTCCAGGTCACCCCGCTTTGACCAAGCGGTGCGCCGCAGTTGTGACAGTTGCTGGGCAGGCGGTTCCATTGCGCGGCGCGCGGGGCGGGCCGTGCAAGCTTGCCGCCGAATTCCTTTGCCAGCGTCTCTGCGGCGGAATTCATGCCGCGTTTGGTCAATTCTCCCAGCAGGTCCTTGTAAAAGGCGGAGGCTTGCTGGTCGAGTTTGAATTGCAACAGCAGGGTCAACGCCGCGCGGGCCTGCATCAGCGCGGAGTCGTTGCGGCTCCTGGCGAAGGCCAGCGCCGCCTGGGAATGCAAGTTGGCGGCGCGTTTGGGCTGGTGGGCGGACCTGAGCACCTCGGCCAGTTTGGCGAAGATGGGCGCGGCCTGCGCGGGTTTGTTGTTTTCCAGCAGGAAGTTGGCTTCTTCCAGCCTGCGCTGTTCGGAGGGTTGCAGCGCGGTGTCTCTGGCGGTGGGGTCGGAGGGATCGTAGGGCATGGAGATATTTTCTCGCGGAATCATTTCCCTTGATACCGTACATTTATCTCATTTCAGCGCCCGATTTTATTGCAGTTCCTCTCCCCCTCCCGTAGACTTTTCTCCCTTGAACGCCCTATCACCATCATCCGAGACCCTAAGGGTTTTCTCGGCTGACCTTCGTCACGATATGCAAGACTCCCTTGCCTGACATGACGTCCGATGACGGAAGAAACCCT
>CALLJA010000585.1 GCA_938008865.1 uncultured Anaerolineales bacterium | reverse complement strand
GCCCTGCGCGAAGCCGCCAGGAATCCCGAAGTCCGCGCCATCGTGCTGACGGGGGCGGGCCGCGTCTTCAGCGCGGGCCAGGACATCGAAGAGATGCGCGCGGGCGGAGAGTCGCTTTCGTATCTCGAACATCTGCGCGCCACCTACAATCCACTGGTGCTGATGCTGCGCCAGATCGAGAAGCCGGTCATCGCGGCGGTCAACGGTCCCTGTGCGGGCGCCTCGCTGGGAATCGCGCTGGCCTGTGACCTGCGCATCGCGTCCGAGACGGCCAATTTCGTGGTCGGATTCAACGGCATCGCCCTCGCCCCTGATTCGGGCGTCTCGTTGCTGCTGCCCGCGCTGATCGGCCTGGGCCGCGCCGCCGAGTTCACCTTCTCGAACGCGCCCATCCCCGCCCAGCAAGCCCTGGAATGGGGCCTGGTCAACCGCGTGGTCCCCGCCGAAGCCCTCAGCGCGGAAACAGCCAAAATAGCGGGCATGCTGGCTCAAGGTCCAGCAGGGGCGTATGGTCTCACCAAACGCGCCTTCAACAAGTCCATGTATCCAAATCTGGAAGAAGTCCTCGAATACGAGGGCCAGGTCCAGGAAGTAGCAGGACACAGCCCCGAACACAAAGAGGGTGTGGCGGCCTTCCTGGAAAAACGCAGGCCAAAGTATGGGGCCTTCTCGTGAGATTCATCACGACTAACCCCCTAATTTAGTGGATTTTTGTCATATTGACGTAGCCCTTTATATCGGTTAATCTTGGAGTAGTTGTCTGACAGGTCTTATGCTATGAACCTCTGGCACTACATACCCTGAGATAAAAGCGGGCACCCGTACCGGGCTGCCCGCTTATATTTTCGACACAATCCAAACCCATCTCTTAGGAGAAAACCATGTCCGGACAGATCAATGCCTTTGAAATGGCACAGAAGCAGTTCGACGGGGTTGCCAAGCAGTTGAATCTCGACCCTGGCATCGCCGAAGTGCTGCGCTGGCCGATGCGCGAATATTCGTTCCGCATCCCGGTTCGCATGGACGACGGCTCGCTCAAGGTCTTCCAGGGCTTCCGCGTCCAGCACAACGACGCCCGCGGCCCCAACAAGGGCGGCATTCGCTTCCACCCGGCTGAGACGATGGACACCGTCCGCGCCCTGGCCACCTGGATGACCTGGAAATGCGCCGTGGCCGACATCCCCCTGGGCGGCGGCAAGGGCGGCATCATCGTGGATCCCTCCACGCTGACCGTCAACGAAAAAGAAGAACTGTGCCGCGGCTGGGTGCGCTCCATGTGGAAGAACATTGGCCCGCGCAACGATGTGCCGGCCCCCGATGTGGGCACCACCCCCCAGATGATGGGCTGGATGATGGACGAGTACTCCCGCCTGGTCGGCCAGTACACGCCCGGCGTGTTCACCGGCAAACCCCTGGGCGGCGGCGGCTCCTTGGGCCGCACCGAAGCGACCGGCTACGGCGTGATCTACACCGTGCGCGAGGCCCTCAAGCACCTCAAGATGGACTCGACCAAATCCGTGGCGGCCATCGAAGGTTTCGGCAACGTGGCCCAGTACGCGGCCATCGGCTTCGTGGAAATGCTCGGCGGCAAGGTCGCCTGCGTCTCCTGCTACGACCGCCATGCCAAGAAGTCCTTCACCTACAGCCACAAGAACGGCGTGGACCCCAGGTTCCTGCTCACCATCGTGGACGAATACGGCACCATTGACCAGGCCAAGGCTGAAAAGGCCGGCTACAAGGTCGAGGACGGCGATGCCTGGATCACCTTCGAAGCCGACGTGCTGATCCCCGCGGCCATCGAAGGCCACGTCAACGCCGACACCATCAAGAAGATGTCGAGCCGTGTGAAGGTCGTGGCCGAAGGCGCCAACGGCCCCACCACCCCCGAGGCCGACGAGTTCTTCAAGGCCAACAAGATCTTCAATATCCCCGACTTCCTGTGCAACGCCGGCGGCGTGACCACCTCCTACTTCGAGTCGGTGCAGAACGACATGAACTTCTACTGGCCGAAGGACGAAGTGCTCCAGAAGCTCGACCAGAAGATGACCTCCGCTTTCCACGGCGTGCTCGAAATGAGCGAGAAGGAAGGCGTCTACATGCGCGACGCGGCCTACATGGTCGCCATCTCGCGTGTGGTTAAGGCCATGGAACTGCGCGGCTGGCTCTCCGGCAACGCGTAACATCCGCGCGGACTGAAGTCCGCAATCCAGAAATAAAAACGGACGCGCCCAAATGGGCGCGTCCGTTTTTATTTTTTGTGGGGCGGGATGGTATCCCGCCGAAGCACATAGACGCGGAATACCATTCCGCGCCACATCATTTGTCAGGGCGACATCGTTTTTTCTGGACCCTCAGTTTGATCCCGTTATCGATGCGCCTCGAGGCAGAGCACGCCATCCGCGCCCACCTCGGCGGCGTGGACGGCGCCTGCGGGCAGGTCGAGGCGGTCGCCGGGGTGCAGCACATACCAGGAACCCAATTCGATCAACTGAAAGGTGATCGATCCGCGCACCACGCAGATGACCTTGTTGTAGTCGTGTGTGTGCGGGGCATAGACCTCATACGGGGCGTTGGACCAGGCATAGGCCGTGAGCCCCTCCTCCGCCAGCAGACGCCGAAGCGCCATTTCAGACGGGGGTAGGCGCGAGGTCCAGGGGTGGATGTGGGGTTCGCCTGCCTCAAAGGTCATGGCTGGACGAATTCGGTCGGGTAACCCGCCGCGATCCATGGGTTCAGTCCGCCGAGCAGGGCATAGACGCGGGTAAAACCTTGCTGATACAGGAGGAGCGCCGCACCGGCGCTGGTGTGTTCGTTCGTTCAGGTGCAGTAGGTGATGACCAGCGCGTCGCGGTCGTACCCGGCCAGGCGGGTTTCGAGTTCGGGGTATGGGACGTCGAGCGCACCCGCGATGTGGACCTGGTTATAGTTCTCGGTGCCGCGCACATCGATGAAGACAGCGGTCCCGTCATCGAAGGCGGCCTTGGCTTCCTCGATGCTGATGCGCGGAACCATGTCCGCTGAGGACGGGGTGGGGATGCGCGTGGGCTGGGAGGTCGCGCCGTTGGGATACGGGTTGGGATACGCACCGCCTTCACAGGCCGTAAGCGCCAATACCAACAACGCAACCGCCAGGATGCGCAGTACGGTTTGTTTCATGAGACTATATCTCGCAGTAGCGCTCGATGCGCCTGCCGATGATGGACAGGCTGTCATCCCAGAACTTGCGCGTGCGGATGTCGATACCGAAGCGGTCGGCCAGGTCGGCGGCGGAGGCTTCGCCGGTGGAGGCCAGCAGGTTCTTGTAATCGGCCACGAACTCGGCTCCGCGCTGCTGGTAGATGGCGTACAGGCCGGTGGCGAAGAGCAGGCCAAAGGCGTAGGGATAGTTGTAGAAAGCCAGGGCGGGCGAGTAGTAGTGCGGCTTCCAGGTCCACATGAACTTCTGGAGTTGGGACTCGTCCAGGCCGTCGCCGTAGGTGGCCTTCTGGGCGCGCTCCATGATCTCGTTCAACTCGTCGGCGGTCAGGTCGGC
>CALLJA010000584.1 GCA_938008865.1 uncultured Anaerolineales bacterium | reverse complement strand
GCATACAGCCCCCAGGTTTTGTGCTGGTGGAAGCAGTCCTTGTGAGGGCCGATCCCATATCGATCCTATATCCATCCTATATCGATCCTATATCCATCCTATATCGATCCTATATCCATCCTATATCCATCCTATATCGATCCTATACCCCCTGACCAGTGTTCTTTGCGGGGTTTGGGTAAAACCTCGAAGCCGCCATGATGGGCGCTGGTTTTGCGCTTCCTGCCCCTCTCGCGAAACACCATGGGCAGCATGTTTTTTGCGGGAGGGGCGTGTGACGCGCTACGGCAGCGCCAGGTGAAAGGTGCGCTGCAGGAAGACAGCCATTTGCGCGCGCGTGACCGAGGCCTCGGGGCAGAAGAGTCCCGCGCCGCAGCCGCCCGTGATGCCCTCGGCTGCCAGTTGCTTGACCCATGCGGCGGCCCAATGCCCGATGGGGACGTCTGCGAACCCCGTATCCGCGCCTACATCGGGCGGGGCGTAGGCCGCGCCATGCTCCGCCCGCAGCAGGAAGACCGCCATCTGCGCGCGCGTGACCGAGTCCTCGGGGCAGAAGAGCCTGAATCCGCAGCCGCTGGTGATCCCATCCGCGGCCAATTGCTCGACCCAGCGGGCGGCCCAGTATGTGACGGGGATGTCATCGAAGACTGCCCCCGTTGGGTCGGGCGGCAGGTAGGCCGCGCCCCGTACGCCGCGCTCCAGGAAGACCGCCATCTGCGCGCGTGAGACCGCCGTCTCGGGGCAGAAATGCCCATTGCCGCAGCCGCCCGTGATGCCCGCCAGGTAGATGCTCTCGATATAGCGCCAGGCCCAATAGTCCAGGGGTACGTCGGCAAAGGAGGGATGCGCCAGGATGGTGTAGACCTCACCGCCCGTGAAGTCGCCGTTGCCAGGGTCATATCCGCCCAGGCGGTTGTACATCGAGTCTCGGATGCTGTCGTCGTCCACCAGGTCCAGGCGCAGGCTGCCCGTCGCGGCGCCCGTGTGGACCGTCACGCTCCAGGTGTCGCCCGAGCCGCTGACCGAGGTCACCGAGGCGTGGACCACCCCCGAGGTGGTCAGGACGAAGTCGCCCGCATCCACGCCCGTGACGGATTCACTGAAGACCACCGTGTAGGTCACCAGGTTGGCGTCGGTGGGGTTGGGCGAGGCGCGCAGGATGGCCAGCACGGTCGGGTACTTCTCCAGCGGGACGTAATATTCGAGATACAGGTAGGGCTGGTCGCCCACGGCCGCGTCCCCGCTGAACAGTTTCAGGAAGTCGGCGCTCTGGTTGTCGTTGTCGCCCAGGGTGAAGCGCAGGCGCATCTGGGTGGCGCCGTAGGTGTGGATGAAGGGATAGACAGATGGGTCCAGCAGGGCGGTGTACCAGCCCGCGCTCAGGCCCGAGCCGACGGTTCCGCCGCCGTCCAGGGCGGCGGCCGCCTCGAAGTCGGATGCCTCCAGGGCTGCCGCGCCAAAGGCGGGCTTGCGCAGGTCGACCAGCAGCGGCCCCAGCGCGTTGAAGGGATTGCCGCCCGTCAGGCCCTGTTTCTTGACCTTGAGCGCGGCCTGTGTGATGACGGCATTGTTCGGCAGCGACGAGGTGTCGAAGTGCAGGATCGCGCGGTATTGCTGGTCGTTGGCGGCGTCGCCCACGTACAGCAGCGTGGATTGCGAGTCCACGTGCCCGCCGACTTCGCTCTCCTCGCCCGATTCGATCACCCAGCCGTCGTAGGTCCCGACCGAGACGTAGGTCTTGACCACGGGCGTGAACACCTCGCGCTCGAAGACGTCGCTCGCGCCGTTGGTGTCATTGGGGACGATGTAGTTGGCTTCGGAATGGAAGGCCAGGAAGCGCCCATCCGCCGAGAGCGCGGGACCATGAGAGGAGTCGTTCTCGTCGTAGCCTGGGGCCACGATGGTGGTCTCGCCCGTGACGCAGTCGTGCAGTTGGATCACCCGCCCTGGCAGGCCGTCGCCCTTATCGTCGAACTCGAAGGCTGCGTAGCGCCCATCCGAGGAGAGCACGGGTTCTTCCGACCAGCCCACCATCGGGCCGTAGTCGTCGTACGAAGAGACCAGGATCGTCTCGCCCGTCAGCAGGTCACGGCGGAAGGCCTGCGGGTAGCCGTAATTGTCGTCGCTCATCAGGTTGTTCGCGCTGGACGAGAAGATTACGTAGCGTCCGCCCGCCGAGAGGAAGCCCTCGCCGCCGCCGTGGTCGGCCTGTTCGCCGTTCGAGTTGAGCGTAGCCAGAAAGGTGGCGCCCGCCTGACGGTCGCGCACGAAGACGTCCGAGGCGCTATTGGCGTCCTCCGCGACGAGATTGGTCGCGCCCGAAGAGAAGACCACCAGGTTCCCGTCCGCCGAGATGGATGGGTCCCAGCCGCTGGCGTTCGCTTCGGCCTCGTCGCTGGAGACGTTGACCCGTTCGGTCTGGCCTGTCAGCAGGTCATGCACGAAGACGTCGACCCTGGCGTTGTTGTCGCCGTCCACCAGGTTGGTGGCGTCGGAGCAGAAGACTGCGAAGCGGCCGTTCGCCGAAAGGGCCAGATAATGGTCGGTCTGGTCGTTGCCCTGTTCGCCCGCCGAGCTGACCGAGACCCGCACGGTGTTACCCGTCTGGCGGTCATGGACGAAGGCGTCGTCCATGTTGTTGGTATCCCCGCTGACCAGGTTGTCCGCGCCCGAGAGGAAGCCCACGTAGCGGCCATCGCCCGAGATGGCGGCGCGGTACGAGCCGCCGTTGGCCTGCGCTCCGCCCGCGCCAAGCGAGGCGCGGGTGGTCTCGCCCGTCAGACGGTCATGCACGAAGATGTCGGGCGCGCCGTTCGTGTCCCCGCTGACCAGGTTGTCCGCGCCCGATTCGAAGGCCACGTAGCGCCCGTCTGCCGAGATGGAGGCCCGCAGCGAACCGTCGTTGGCTTCGGCTCCGCTCGAACTGACCGAAACACGCACGCTGGGCGAGAGCGCTTCGGCTTTTCCCCCGTGGATGGACAGGCCTGCCGTCAGCAGGCTGACCAGCACGGCCCAATGCGCCAGAATCCGCATTCTGGAGGCAGTCATAGGATTTCCTTCCAGGAATCAGGTTGGATCGCAGGGATGACTTGTTTCGACGATGACCCGACCCCCATCCATTATAGGACGGAGTCGGGGGGGATTTCAAGGCCGAGGGGAGGGGATTGGTCTTCTTCATCACCTTGGTGCCGATCTACCTGGCCCAGCGCCTGACCTCGGAGACAGCCGACACCGAGGGGAAAGAATGATATAAAGAGCCTGTCGCTGGACGGGCTCTTTTCTTGATGCCGATCCTCATTTTGAATCTTTCAGGAGGTTCCTTTTGTTACGGTGGGATTCGTTGAAAGTTCGGCCCGTCATGCTGGCTGTCTTGCTCCTGTGGACGCTGACCATGGTCCTGACCCCCATCGTCGGTTGGATCTGGGGTGGGGCGGCGCTGCGGGGGGCCATCCAGGCGGGCGTGTTGCTGCAAGTCGCGGCGGTGCTGACGGCGCTCTCCCTCCACAGCGGGCGGCGGACTCTCGTTCCCGTGGGGGTCGTCCTGCCGCTGGCCTGGCTGGCAGAGTTCGTCGGCAGTCACACGGGCCTGCCCTTCGGCCGCTACTCCTACACCGACGCGCTCCAGCCGCAACTGGGCGACGTGCCGCTGCTCATTCCGCTGGCCTGGCTGATGATGCTCCCGCCCGCCTGGGCCGTCGCGGACCTGCTTACCCCGCATCATCCGCGCTGGAGGAAGGCCCTGGTTGCGGCGCTGGCCTTCACCGCCTGGGACCTGTTCCTCGACCCGCAGATGGTCGCCTGGGACTTCTGGCGCTGGCACGAGCCTGGCGTGTACTTCGGCATTCCTTTGCTCAATTATTTCGGCTGGCTGCTGGTTTCGTTCCTCATCACCTACGCGGCCCTGCCCACCGACCTGCCGCGCGGGAGCCTGCTGACCATCTACATCATCACCTGGGTTTTGCAAACCATCGGTCAGGCCTTCTTCTGGTCCATGCCTGGGCCTGCCGCCTTTGGTTTCGTGGGCATGGGGCTGTTCGCCGTGCTGGCCCTGCGCGCGTATCGGATTCTTCGCCCCTGAAAAAATGGGTTATCCCGTTTCTGGCGGGAGATATCCCAACCGACGCCGATTTTTGGCGGGCACATTCTGCGTGATCTGTGAAATCTGTGGATCGCCTTTACCCTTTCCCGTTCCTGCCGATCCTGCTCGGCCTGACGATGCGCGCCCTGACCGCCGCCGTCACCCGTCAGCGCCTGGCGGATGCGTGGCTCCTGCCCCTGTCCGTGCTGGCGATGACGGTCATCGCTGTGCAGGCTTTGGTCTGGCGCTGGCGCGGCGGTCCCGCCTGGAAGGGCCGCAGGTATGCGTGATACCCGTTGAATCTTTACAAAACCGACGATTGACATCCCGCTGTTTCGCAGTACAATAGCCGCTGTTAATTTTTCAAGGAGCAAACCTATTTCCAAACTCGCACGAGTGTGAATGCAATACCCCTTGTGCTTCGCTTCTGACCGACCCCGCCAACTTTAACCTGGCAGCCGCCGCCCTTCGATTTCCACTCTCGAGGAGGCGGCGGGAATGCTTAAGGTGATTGGAAAATTCCTACGGAGGTTCTATGTTTTTTGCAAGCCTTGAGATACGACGACCTGCTTCCCGCCGCGTGTCCTGCTTTGCCGCCTGTCCCATGCTGACAGGCAAAGCGCCGAGCATCGACTCCCTGGGCATAGACGCCTATGCCGAGGATGACCTGGGCGATGCGCCCTCGTAACGACTACAAAACGAAAGGATAGAATGACTGGTCAATATCACTCCTACATGAACCCGAAGTGCGAATCGGGCCCGTTCGGCGAAAAAGGCGGATGCGGGGTCTTTGCCCGCCAGCCCATCAAGAAGGGCGAGTTGCTCTCGCTATGGGGCGGACGCATCGTGGCCGAGAGCGAACTGAACTTCGACATGCGCGACTTCACCCAGCGCATCATCCAGATCGAGGAAGGCCTGTATCTGGAGACCCCCGAACTTCTCGAACCGACCGATTGTTTCAACCATTCCTGCGACCCGAACATTGGATTCATCGGCCAGATCGGGCTGGTGGCCATGCGCGACATCGAAGTGGGCGAGGAGCTCAACTTCGACTATGCCATGTGCGACGGCTCGGTCTACGACGAGTTCGACTGCTACTGCGGCGCCCATAACTGCCGCGGGCGGGTGACGGGCAATGACTGGAAGAATCCCGAACTGTGGGAGCGATATCACGGTTACTTCTCTCCGTACCTGGCGCGGCGCATCGAGGCTCTCAAAGCCGAACTGCTCGTGCATGCCTGACCTTTGGACGAGATTGGATGGCGCGGAGTTCACTCCGCGCCATTTTTCTTTGTGGTACACTGGCGGCTGTCCTCCCCTGCGCCCTCCAGGCGCAGAACTTTTATCTCGGAGCGGGCGAACCCATGAAATCTCTTCTCGGCGAAAGACTGCGATTCGACTGGAAGATCGTCCTCGTCACCGTTGTCAGCACCACCGTCGTCCTGGCGGACTACTACATCAAATTGACCCCCAACGAAGGCTGGGACAAGACCCTGTACTTCCTGCTCCTGCCGCTCCTCGTCATCCTGTTCATCTTCCGCGAGGACCCGCGCGAGTATGGTTTCACCCTCGGTGACTGGCGGGCAGGGCTGATGATCACGCTCCTGGCTATTTTGTTGATCGCGCCCGTGTTGTGGTGGGCGGGGCGCGGCGCCGCCATGTCCACGTTCTACGCGGCGGACCTGGGCGGCCTGCCGTGGAACACCTTCCTCGACCTGCTCGGCTGGGAGTTCCTCTTCCGCGGCTGGCTGACCTTCGCCTATGTGCGCAAGTTTGGGCCCGAGGGACTCTGGCTGCAAGCCGTCCCGTTCGCGGTGGCGCACCTCACCAAGCCCGCCGTGGAGACGCTCAGTACCATCTTCGGCGGCTTCGCCTTCGGCTGGGTGGCCTGGCGCACGCGCTCCTTCCTGTATCCTTTCCTCATTCATTGGTTCGTGGCTTCGTTCACCATCCTGGTGGCGGCAGGCAGACTTGGCTGAGTACACGCTGCGTCCCGCCCTCGAAGCGGAATCCGCCGCCATCCGCGACCTGATTCATCTGGTCGGGATCAACCCCACGGGGCTGGACTGGCGACGCTTCCTCGTGGCGGTCACACCCGAGGGGCGGGTCATCGCCTGCGGGCAATTGAAACCCCACGGACGGGACCTGCTCGAACTGGCCTCCATCGCCGTCCTGCCCGAGCATCGCGGAGAGGGCCTGGCCCGCGCCGTCATCGAGCGCCTGCTGGAGGGCAGTTCGCGCCCGCTGTACCTGACCTGCGTCTCGCGCCTGGGGCCGTTCTACGAGCGCTTCGGATTCCGCGCCATCGAATATGCTCAGATGCCGCGTTACTTCCAGCGCCTGTCGAGACTGGCGGGATTGGTCTTCACACTTTCCAAACGCGGCGAGACCCTACTCGTGATGAAGTTGAAGTAAAATTCGGGCATGCGAACCGTCCTGAAAATCCTGATCGGCGTCCTGGCTGGCTTCATGCTGGCGGGCGTCTTGTTGCTCATCAGCCGCTCGCCCAAAGGGACCGATATCCCCCTGGTGCCCGCGCCCACGGCCCAGCCCATCGTGGTGCATGTGGTGGGGGCCGTGCCGCGGCCTGGCGTGTACGAGTTCCCCAAGGGCGCGCGCGTGCGCGACGCCATCCTCGCGGCAGGCGGTCTGTTGACCGACGCCGACGTGGGCATCATCAACATGGCGGCCCTGTTGCAGGACGGCCAGCGCCTGGAGATTCCCTCTCTGAGCGGCACGCCTGGCACGCCCTCGGCCGTCACGACGCCCGCGGCTGGCACAACGCCCGCGCCGAACAGTGGTGATTTGATTAACATCAATACTGCCACCCTTGTGCAATTGGATAGTTTGCCTGGCATTGGTCCGACCATTGCTCAGCGCATCGTTGATTATCGCACCGAGCATGGACCGTTTCAAAGCATCAATGATCTTATGTATGTCGCAGGAATTGGTCCGACCACTTTTGAAAAGCTTAAAAATTTGATCACCGTCTGATGCCCTTCGACCACTTCGACTTCATCGCGCCTGTCTATGCCCGCGCGGGAGAGTACAGCGGACTCTCCACGCTGACCCGCCTGCTGGGCCTGCCCACGACGGGCCGCCTGCTGGACGTGGGCGGCGGCACGGGGCGCGTGGCCCGTTCCCTGCGCAATCAGGCGGGACAGGTGGTGCTGGCAGATGTCTCGCTGGGGATGTTGCGCGTGGCTGCCTCCATCCCTGGGCTTCAGACTGCCGCCTCCGCCTCCGAGCGATTGCCCTACCCTGATGGCTCTTTCTCTCGTGTGTTGATCGTGGATGCCCTGCACCACGTCGAGGACCATGCCCAGACCGCCGCCGAGATGTGGCGCGTGCTCCAGCCTGGCGGGCGGATTCTGGTCATCGAACCCGATATCCGCGTGTTCGCGGTCAAGTTGATCGCTCTGGCCGAGAAACTCCTGCTGATGCGCAGCCACTTCCTCGACCCAAACCAGATCGCCGCGCTCTTTCCACAGGCCCGCACCGAGATCCACGTGGAGGTTGGCAGCGCGTTCGTGCTGATACAAAAAACGTAGCGCGAGAATTTCTCGCGCTACGTCGAAAGGGATGCATTGAACGGCGGACTACTTGTCCGCCGTTTTTTTTGGAGGGAGGGCGGCGCAGATGAAGTGATGAATGCTGTGGAGCGGGATGGTATCCCGCCAAATCACGTATGATCTCACCTTACGCAGAACGTCCCGAAGTCTCCTGCAAAATGAGCGTATTTTCCGCCCAAACCTTCGGGACGGTGTGTAACATCACTTATGATATTACCACTGCCTTTTTTTGTTATGCCAAAATTTGCCTTGCAATGACCAGCCGTTGAATCTCGCTGGTGCCCTCGCCGATGGTCATCAGGCGCGCGTCGCGGTAGATGCGCTCGACGGGGTACTCGCTCGAATAGCCGTATCCGCCGTGGACCTGGATGGCGTTGCGGCAGGCGCGCTCGGCCATCTCGGTGGCGAACATCTTGGCCATCGAAGCCTCCTTGATGTGGGGGCGTCCCTGCTGCTTGAGCCAGGCCGCCTTGTAGAGCAGGGCGCGCGCCGCCTCGATCTCGGTGGCCGCATCCGCCAGCATCCACTGGATGGCCTGGAATTCGGCAATCTGTTTTCCGAAGGCGCGCCGTTCTTTCGCGTAGGCGAGCGCATACTCGTAAGCGGCCTGCGCCAGCCCGATGGACAAGGCCCCGATGCTGATGCGCCCGCCGTCCAGCGTGGAGAGGGTCTGTTGCAGGCCATGGCCCTTCTCGCCGATCAGGTTATCGAGCGGCACGCGCACGTCCTCGAAGGTCACGGCATGGGTGGGGGAGCCGTGCAGGCCCATCTTCTTTTCCGCGGGACCAATCGTCAGTCCAGGGGTGTCGGTGGGGACGAGGATCTGGCTGAGCGAGCGGGAGTTGCCCGAGGTGTCGGTGCGCACGAGGGTGATGATGTATTCCGCGATGGAGGCGTTGGTGGTCCACATCTTGGCGCCGTTGATGACCCACTCCCTGCCGCGCTGCTCGGCCTTGGTCCGCACCCCGCCCTGCAAGTCGGACCCCGCGCCTGGTTCCGTCAACGCCAGCGCGCCCAGTTTGTGGCGTCCGCTGGCCACGCGCGGCAGCCATTTCTTCTTGAGCGCCTCCGAGCCGTACAGCACCAGCGGCGCGGTGCCCAGCCCGTTGTGAGCGGCCAGCGCCAGCGCCGTGGAACCGCAGCCCCAGCCCAATTCCTCGATGGCGATGGCGGCGCTGATCGGGTCCACGCTTGCGCCGCCGTATTCCTCGGGGATGTTCAGGCCCATCAGCCCCAGCGGCCCGCCCTTGCGGACGGCGTTCCAGTTGAACTCGCCCGTCACGTCCACTTCGTGGGCCTTGGGACGCACCTCTTTCTCGACAAAATCGTGCACAGCCTTGCGCCACATGCGCTGTTCGTTCGAAAGATCGAAGTCCATGGTCTCTCCTCTGTTTGGCGATGGGGCGATTGTAGACGAAAA
>CALLJA010000583.1 GCA_938008865.1 uncultured Anaerolineales bacterium | reverse complement strand
ATCGCCTTCATCAAATATTGGGGCAACCGCGACAATACCCTGCGACTGCCCTCGAACGGCTCCATCTCGATGAACCTTGATGGATTATTCACACGCACCACGGTGACCTTCTCCCCTTCCGCGCGGACTGACAGCCTGATGCTGAACGAACAGCCGATCGGCGGCCCGGGCCTGAACCGTGTGGCCTACATCCTCGATATCGTGCGCGGCATGGCCGACCTGCACGAGCGCGCCGAGGTGGTCAGCCAGAACAACTTCCCATCGGGTGCTGGCATTGCCTCGTCGGCGGCAGCCTTTGCGGCGCTGGCCCTGGCAGCCTCGCAGGCGGCGGGACTGGCTTTGAGCGAGGCGCAGCTCTCTGCCCTGGCGCGGCGCGGATCAGGGTCCGCTTCGCGCTCGATCCCCGCAGGCTTTGTGGAATGGCAGGTCGGCGAGGGGGATGAGGATTCTCACGCCGTCTCCATTGCGCCGCCCGAACATTGGGCGCTGACCGATTGCGTGGCCGTGGTCAACGCGGGCCACAAGAAGACCGGCTCCACCGAGGGCCACGCGTTGGCCGGGACCAGTCCGCTGCAAGGCGCGCGCGTGGACGATGCTCCGCGACGGTTGGAGATTTGCCGCCAGGCCATCCTCCAGCGCGACTTCGCAGCCTTGGCCGAGATCATCGAACTGGACTCGGACATGATGCACGCCGTGATGATGACCTCCCGCCCGCCGTTGATGTACTGGCAGTCCGCCACGCTGGGCATCTTCCACGCGGTGCGCGAGTGGCGCGCCGGGGGATTGCCCTGCGCCTACACGGTGGACGCCGGGGCGAATGTCCACGTCCTTTGTCCACGGGAGCAGGCCGGAGCGGTGGAAAAAAAACTACGGAGCCTGCCCGGGGTGCGGGATGTGCTTGCGGCCAGCGTCGGTGGTGCGGCGCGGCTGGTCTGACCCCGCCTGCCGTAACGAGGGCGGCCACCCTTGTAAACTTTTCGCGCCAGGTCTCATCCAATCCTAAGTTCCTGAATTTGAATCGGGATATAATCTGTCCACCGCGCCCGGAGCGCGGGAAAGGATTACCGTTTGATGGACCTGGCAACAAAACTATTGGTGTTCTTCCTGGCATTGGGTGGGATGATCTTTATCCATGAACTTGGACATTATCTCGCCTCGCGCTGGGCAAAGATCGATGTGGAAGAATTCGGCTTCGGCCTGCCGCCGCGCGCCCTAGCGCTGTGGCGCGCGCGGGGTTATCTGATCTTCAACCGCCAGCGCGTGGAAATCCCCAAGAATTTCGAACGCAACTTCGACTGGTTCGGCGTGGAGTATCGTCCTGCCGCGATCACCGTGGACCGGGACGGCGACAAGTACATCCTGCGCACAGTGAGCATCACCTTCGAAGAGAAGGTCACTCCGCCGCAGCCCAAGGCAAGCCAGGCAGAATTGCTCCTGGGTGCTGACGGGCAGGTGGTCTCTGAGCCTGCGCCCGAACCCGTTGTGAAGACCCAGACCGTTTCCCTCGGTACAGAGCGCGGCTCCATCGAGTGGACGGGCGAGATCAGCGAAGTGCATCCCGGTACTCTGCTCAGCCTGAACTGGCTGCCATTGGGTGGGTTTGTGCGCCCCAAAGGCGAGACCGACCCCAACGTACCCGGCGGATTGGGCGCCGCCAGCCCGTGGAAGCGCATCGTGGTCTATGTGGCGGGGCCCGTCATGAACCTGGTGACAGCCATCCTGTTGTTCAGCCTGATCACGGCCCTGCAAGGCGTCCC
>CALLJA010000582.1 GCA_938008865.1 uncultured Anaerolineales bacterium | reverse complement strand
AGAATCCGCTGTTGGGAGAGGCTCGAGTCCTGGGCCTCGTCTTCCAGAATGTAGGGGTAGCGGAAGCGCAGCCGCTCGAGGAATTCCTCGTCGTGTTCGAGCAGGGTCAGCGCCAGGCGGATCAGGTCGTCGAAGTCGACCGCGCCGCGATAGGCCAGCGCGCGCTGATAGTCGGCGTAGATGCTCCAGCCGAGTTCGGCCAGCGGCAGCGGGGCGGGGGAGGCATCCAACAGGGAACGCAGTTGCTCCGGCGTGAGCAGTCGGTCCTTGGCCGAGCGGATGAAGGCGTTTGCCAGCGAGTCGACCATGTCGGGCAGCTGCTGGCGGCGGACCCACTCGCGGCGCGATTCATCCAGCGCGGGGTCGAGGTACTCGTCCAGCGCGTGCGAGGCCAGCCAGGCGTTGACCGACTCGCGGCGGATGAAGCCCGCCTCACGCTCGTCGATGATGCTGAATTGGGTTTCGAGTCCCACGCTGGCGGGTTTCTCACGCACCAGGTCGTGCGCCAGCCCGTGCAGGGTGCGGACGCGGTATTTGTACAAGGCCTGCAGCGGATTCTCAAAGAAGCGGCGGATGCGCGCCTCGAAGTTGTCCACCGCCGAGTTGACCAGCGTGACGATCAGCACTTCCTGCCCGTCCTGCAAGCCGCCCTCCGCGATGATCTGCGCCGCCAGCGCCGACAGGATATGCGTCTTGCCCGCGCCTGGCACGGCGGCAATGCCGAGCAGTCCGCCGCGGTAACGGAGGATGTTCTGTTGGGAGGGGCGGGGGAGGAAGTTATTCATCGAAGACCGTGGATGGTGGGCGGTAAAGGGCGGGCGGCCTCATGGCACCAGGGGCGTGACGGTCGGTGTGAAGGTGGCGCAGCCGCGCAGGCGGCAGATCATGGTCTGCGGCGTGCCCGCACCGACGATGGGCACCAGGCGCACGTCCATGACGAGTGAGGCGCTCTCGATGGCGTTGAGGTACACGGTCTGCATCTGATAGCCAGGCGCTTCGACTTGCACCTGCACATAATCGGCGCCGAGGAAAAACAGGTCGGGGAAGACGTATGCGCCGTTCCCGTCGGTGATCAGGCTGCCGTCGCAGCGCGCAGGCGACATGGGCGAGAACTGACGACAGGTGACCTTTGCGTCGGCGATGGGCGCGCCTGTGGCTACGTCCAGGATCCTGCCTTTCAGGCTGCCCCAGCCCAGCATCCCCTCGGTGGTGGTGGTCGGGACGGGCGAAGGTGTGGTGCGGACCCCCGCCTGCGCCGTGATGAGTCCCACGATATCGGGCGCGAGCGTGGGGGTCGAGATCTGGGCTGGCAGGGCGCAGGCGGCCGCCAGGACCAACAGGAGAATCGCGGCGAGCGGTGCGGTATATCTCGAAATCTTGTTCATCGTTTCCTCTAAGCCGTGCGAGACTTCGTGGTGGGAGACGCCTCCGACCTATTCGCCTGCTTCCGATCTCGTCTCCCGCCACTGGCGGACGAGCAGGTGGGCGACCATGCCCGTGTTGAGCAGGATGGCGGTCAGCAGGAACAGGTTGCTCTGCTGTTCGGTGACGCTGAACAGGAACAGCACGTACGCCAGGCTGGAGATGACCTGGTAGCCGATGGGCGCATACCAGAAGGAAGGGACCAGGAAGGCCAGCGCGAACGAAAGCGTGTCAGCGGGATAGAAATAGCGGTCGTGCATACGCGGCAGCACGAACGGCACCAGGGCGGTCGATACCAGCGCCATAAGCAGGATCCGCTTTGGGTCCAGGGGAAAACGGCGGCGGGCGTAGATGAAGACCCAGCCGCCGAGGACGACCGCCGCCAACGCCAGTCCGCCGTATAAGATCGGCTGTCTCCAGGTCGGGTGTCCCACCGCGAAGGAATACAGGTTGGGGGCATGCATGGCCAGTTGTTGAAATTCGCCCGACCACGACAGGTAGAGCGTCAACAACTCCAAGAAGGAACGGCCTGCCAGCACAGCGGGAATCAGGGTCAGGATGTACACCAGCGGCGGGACGAGCACGTGATACCACTGGATGCGCCGTTTGAAGAACAGCACCGCCAGGAACGGCATGAGGAAGACGGCCTGCAGTTTGATCGAGATCGAGAGGCCGAACATGACCGTCGCAGGCAGCGGGCGGTCCTTCATCAGGAAGTACACACACCACAACAGGAAACTGGTGTAGAGCGAGTCGATCTGCCCCCACAGCGAACTGTTCATGATGACGGTCGGCAGGCATAAGAAGAGCGCCGCCGCCAGCAGGGGCAGCGGACCGTCCTTATGCTTCAGCCTGACGATCTTATAAATGGCCGCCGCGCTCAGCACGTCGAAGGCGATGGACTCGAGTTTGAGCGCGGTCGAGGCGCTCAAGAATCCGCGCGTGAGGGTCGCCAGCCAGATCAGGTACAGGTGCAGCGGCGAAGCCAGCGAGAAGCCGTCACCCAACGCGCGAAAACCGCGTTCGGCGATATAGCCATAGAACTCCACGTAGAACAATTTCATGTCCACGTTGAGCCTGGGGAGGGCCAGCCAGCGCAGCGCAGCAGAGGCCGCAAGCAGCAGCACGATCAGGGCATAGGAGAGGTACGAATTTCGCTTTTGTTTTTCCATGGTTTCAATGAGTGCAAAGATTCAGGCGGACAGCACCTTCTGGAAGGCGCGCAGCAACTCGCCGCGCTGTTCGAATCCGCTTTCGCCGAGTTCGGCCAGCCCGAGGTAGACCCGCTCTCGGCAGCGTCTCAGCAAACCGCCGATCAGCCGCGACATGGATTCCTGCGAGGCGTTGACCTCGTCGGCGTCGGTCCAGGCCTGGCCGAAGGGCCAGGTGCGCGCCAGCACGTAGGGATGCGTCAACGGCTGGGCCAGGCGCTCGTACCAGCCGCTCGAGCCAGGGTCCAGCCAGAACTGCACAGCGGCGGGACGGTTCATCAGCAGGAAGGTGTGGGCGGGCGCCACCAGCACCGCGTCGGTGGTCTGCTGCTTCCAGGCTTCCATGTACGAGGCGGCGATCACGCCGTCTTGCAGCATGGCGATGTATTCTTTCCCGAGCCCCGATAGGTTTGTGGAACCTGTCGGGTCCAATGCGATGCGGAACTTTCGGAACGACTCGATCAGGCTGGCGGCCACGCGCACGCGGTCGAAGTCCGCGTGGTAGCCGAAGCCAGGCTGTGACAAGACTTCGCCAAACAGGCTGCGCAGGAAGTGGTCGAGCGGAAGCGGCTCCGCCTCGCGCTGGGCCAGCAGCCAGTCGCGCAAAATGGAGTAACTCAGCCCGAGCGAGAAGGTGATGCGTTCCTGGACCTCGGGCTTGATCCCGTCAAACGGAGCGAGCGCCAGCTCGCGCGGGCGGTAGACGATCTCCGTCAGCAACTGCGCGCGGATCAGGTCCAGGCCGTCGATGGCCTGCATCAGGGCGTAGGCCACGTCGAACTTCGGCGGGCGGATCTCCCAGTGCGGATGCGCCAGAGCCGCCAGGGTCAGCAAGGCCTGGCTGGCGGGTTCGTCGCGCAGGGAGCGCGAGGGACGATGCGAGCGCCACGGGATGCCCAGCGTTTCGAGGCGATGCGTGAGCGAGAAGCGCAGCGCATCCGAGAGGTAGGGCGCGAGGATGACGACCTCCGAAGGCGGCAGGCCGCCGTCCAGCAGTTGCCTGACCTCACCCGCCACCGCGTCCAGCATCTCGGGATAGAAATGCGACTGGATGATGTGCAGCGCCTCGACGCCCGTGGAGTCCGCGCTGGGCGGCGGGACCAGGCTCGGGGCGATGGCGTGGGGCAGGTGGGCGCTCAGGTCCGCAATGGGCGGACTCATCACGAAGGACTGGTCGAAGACGACCTGCTGGTCGCACAACTCGCGCAGGGCGAAGCCCGTGCTCATGTCCGCGCCGAGGAAGTAGCGGAAGCCGCCGCCCTCGTCGTAGATCAGCAGCGCGGACTCGAAGTCCACCAGCCAATCGCGCATCAGGTCGTGCGCGCGCGGACCGTCTTCCTCCACGTTGTCGTAGATCAGGTGGCGATAGGTGCGGGCCAGGTACTCGCGGACGGGCGGCTGCGGCCAAAGCACGTTCGCGAAGACTTCCAATTGAAGCGAGAAATCCAGCAGGTTGTTTTCCAGGCAGTAGGCGCGGAAGCGGTTGGCGCATTCCTGCGCGTCGGCATACACGCGACGCTGGGCAGGCTCGCCCACATAGGCCGCATCCAACCGCGCACCGATCTCGGTGTGCGGAAAGCCGATCACCGCGGATTTGTTCAGGTTGTCGATGATCTGCGAGTACAGGCGGTTGCGGTCGATGGTGACCGATTCAAAGAAGCCCTGGTCGAGCAAGGGGCGGACGAGATGCGCCATGTAGTATTGCGCGGTCTCGAGGGTCAGGAAGACGGGCGGCAGGTTGGGGCGGGCGAAGCCGCCTGCCTCGGCAGCCAGCGGCCAGAACAGGTCCACCATGCGGCGCGCCAGGCCGCCCAGCGTGGCGGGAGTCACCTCGCCGCCCGTGTACGGGTCGAGATACAGGCTTTCGAGATAGGGTTCGTGCAGGGAGCGCTGCGGCGCGAGCAGCAGGATCGAGTCGGCGCGCACGCTCTGGGACAGCAGAAAGCTCATCCGCTCCACCGCCGCCGAGGTTTTGCCCGTGCCCGCATAGCCGCAGAGAAAGGTCTTCGCGTTTAACGGGGCCTGGGCGATGGCGAGTTGGTCGGG